>NZ_JBFTRC010000233.1:0-10830 GCF_056399325.1 Allobosea sp. 01N443 | reverse complement strand
ATCCTCGGGTGGCGGGAGCAGGGCGACCTGGCGCAGGATCTCGACGGTGCCGAGCACCGCCCATGCCGGGTCGTTCAGAGCGTGGATCGTGAAGGCACGCCGGGCACAGTCAATGTCGCGCGAGTTACGCAGACATGCCGGCCAGAGTACTTCGATATCGACTTGCCGCTGGCGCTCCTGCCAGTGCTGCATGATGAAGCGCATTACACCCATACAAGGGCCTCCTTGTTAACGGGTTCAGCCAAACTTCCCTCGCGACGTCCTCAACGCCGGCTGCATCAACAGCCGCTACGATCAAGATCCTGCAGATGCTCACTGATCCGGGCATCCTGGGCCTTGCCGCCCTCGTCACCCGAGCCGCAGCCGGTAGGCGAGCTGGCGGCAGAGATTGGAGCGCTCCTTGTTTTGACATCCGCTTGAGCCCGACCGGACTGGCGCCGGCAGGCGGCACCATTTCACCTCACGACAGCTCGATAGAGCGCAATGGATCGCGAACTGCCCGACGATAGTCGGTCGGGCTCATGTGCCGATGCTTGACGAATATCCGGGCCAGTACCTGGTTCGACGAGTATCCGACCTCGTGGGCGATCTCTGTGACTGGAAGGTCCGTCATCTCAAGAAGTTCGCAGGCTTTCTCCATTCTCAGTCGCGTCAGATAGACCCGCGGCGGCACGCCGACGCTATGCTTGAACATGCGCGCGAAATGAAATGGCGAGAGCCGCGCCTCGGCTGCCAGTTCGTCGAGGCTGATGTCTTCCGAAAGCCGCGCCCGGATCAGCTCCAGAGACCGCCGTCGCGCCCACGGGGCAAGGCCGCCCTTTGCAGGCGTGAACGGTGCCCCACTCAACCGGCACAGTTCGGCCAGGATCTCGCAGCCTGCGGCCTGCGCCAATAGACGCGATGGCGCCCCCTCCTCTTCACTCAGAGCCCACAGGTTCCGGAGCGCTGATCGGATGGCCGGCGACTGGAATGACCCTCTGTAAAGTTGAGAGAATTCGAACGTGAAAAGGCGGTCGGCGGCTTCATCGAGCATTTTCTGCCAGTGCGCCAAAGGAAAGGACAGGGCGCGAATCTGATGGCTGGTGTCGACGATGGACGTAAGGGCGAAGTTGGGCGCAGCGAGATAGAGCGCGCCCTTTTCGCTTGTCACATCGACATACCCCCCACCCGTGTCGCCGCGAAGACGGCTGCCACCCAGAAGGTCCTGATACAGTACCAGATCCGGCATGGCTGGGCGGTGCATATCCCCCGCCGGTCGCGCCATTTCGAGGAGATCGAGGGTTCTGCCGGGGGATTTCCATGTACGCACATAGGACGCCTGTCGGCCCTCGCCGTACCATCGGGTGAAAGTGGAATAGGCAGGCACGGTCATTGCTGCGTCTCCTATGAAATGGCTACTTGCCGGTACCGGCGAGTGCGGCAAAGCTATGTGCTCATCCCGACCGTCGACTGGCTCAGCCTATGCGGTCCTTATCGGGACAGGCCGGTCCGATGGCTGGGTTCCAGCTCATACGGGTCCCCCTATCGGGTGACGAAGGCCGAACGGATGCAGCCCAGCAGAGCGTCCGGCTCGAGCGGCTTCGCCAGATAGCAATGGACCCCCGAACTCAAGGCGCGTGCGCGGCCTACATCGTCGGGATAGGCGGTGATAAGGATGGTTGGGATCGGTTTGCCCGCAGCGATGAGGTGACGGCAGAGCTCGAACCCCGTCATGCCGGGCATCCACATGTCTGCGATCAAAAGGTCCGTCCGCAGCAAACAACCGGATTTCAGAAATTCGGCGGCGCTTTGGAACGCTGCAGCGGTGAATCCCAATGCCCGGACGAGGCTCACAACGGCCTCACGGGCCGCCTCATCATCATCGACAATAGAAATCAGGTTGGCAGACATTTCCACATTTCCCTCAGCTTCGGCTGCTGTGAGGTGGCTGCTGCGCGGCTGCCCGTGGCCACGCAGGAGCCTCCTGCACCACGGAAGGAATGGGAAATTAGATTGATTGGTACAATTATACTGTGGTTTCGGCCGGCTAGAGCTTTGTGATATCGAGGGCCAACATGTCGGCCAACCGCACAAGATCGGGCAGCGACTTTGCGTGCATCTTGCGCATTACCTGAGCTCGGTGAACCTTGACCGTGATTTCGCTGAGCTGGAGTTCCGCGGCAATCTGCTTGTTCAGTTGACCGGCGGCAACCAGCACCATGATTTCTCGCTCGCGCGACGTTAGCGAGCCGAAGCGTTCCCTCAGATCCGCGAGAACTGCCGTCTTTGTTCGGCGATCCCGGTGGAGATCGATACCCCTGTGGACCGCGTCGAGGAAATCCTGATCACGGAACGGCTTAGTGAGAAACTCGATGGCCCCCGCTTTCATCGCAGTCACAGACATCGGGATGTCGCCATGGCCGGTGATGAAGACGATCGGAAGCTCAATATCCGAACGAGTCAACTCACGTTGGAATTCGAGCCCGCTTTGTCCCGGCAGTCTGACATCGAGCACCAGGCAGCCGGGCACATTGGGTCGCTCGCTGAGCAGAAACTCCTGTGCCGTCGCAAATGCCTGTACCGCATGACCGATGGAGCGAAGCAAGCTCTCGAGGGACTCGCGCATGGAGGGATCGTCGTCGATGACGAAGACGACGGATTGCTCGGAATTCATCGCGGTCGCCCCTTCTCGTTGTGTGGCAGGATGAACTGGAAGATGGCGCCATGCGGAACGTTATCCGTCGCCCATAGCCGTCCGCCGTGCGCCTCGACGATCGACCGGCAAAACATCAGGCCCATGCCCATCCCGTCGCCGTTGGTCGTAAAAAATGGCTCGAAGATCTGGTCCTTGTGTTCCGGATCCAGCCCGACTCCCGAATCTCCCAAGGACACCAGAACACTGTCAGGAGCGTGTTGTTCGGATCTGACACGGAGGACTCGTGGCCGGTCGGTCACGGAATTCATGGCCTCGACTGCGTTCGAGATCAGGTTCGACACGACCTGCTGGAGCTGGATCCGGTTGCCGGTTGTGAGCGGCAACTGCTCATCGAGCTCAGCTTCCATGGATACGCGGCCAAGCTGCGCCTCGCCCTGACTGCGCCTGAGGACATCACGTATGAGGTCGTTCAAGTTCAGCGGAACGCGTTCCTGCGCGCTTTTCTTGAACATCGTTTTGATGCCTTTAATCACATTACCGGCGCGATGGCCGTCGCTCACAATACGCTCCAGCGCCGCGCGCGTTTCTTCGAGAGAGGGACTCTCTCTTCCAAGCCATCGCAAGCCCGCATCGGCATTTGTAACCATACTTGCCACTGGCTGGTTGATCTCGTGCGCGATCAAGGCAGACAGAGCCTCCATCGTCATTAGTCGCTCCTCCCGCGCACGACGCTCCGCCGAAACCGAACGAGCGAGTCGAGCGTAGAGCGTTGTGGTCTGCGAAAGTAGGACGAGCAGGACCAGGCTTGCGGAGGCGAGTCCATAAAGTCGTCCTACCCACCAGCCAACGCTAAGGCGAATACCAGCGCTGAGATATGAGAGATGAATGATCTCGATGAGCAGTGTGCAAAGCACAATGATCAGCCAGAAATCGAGCATCGAGCGCTGACGGCGCCAGAGGACGATGAGACCAGTCAGGTAGAGAAACACTGCCGTAGCTGGAACGTACTGCCATAGCTCGGAGACATTCCGGGTGTCGCTCATAAACCGCGGCAGCGCGTCGTCACCCGTGACGATGAGCCAGGTGAAACCGCATGCGATTGTAACTACCCCGGCAATACTTCGAAAAATTGTCCCCCGTACCGGAGCGTGCGAATTTCGAACAGAAGGATCCAAATCCTTAAGCAGCGCATAGGCGAGCACGAAGAGCGGGAAGCCGACGCGACGCAGCGTGGCAATGGAAGCGGTGCTTTGCAGTCCCGGATCCGGGAGGCCGAGAGATGCGAACACGCCAGGGAAAGTGAGCGCCCATGGCACGGCCATCAGTCCGGAGAAGAGGTAACCAATCGAAAGGACGAGAACGGCGCGCGAACGCTGCAGCGAAAACAGCGCAAGCAGCAGGACTGCGGTGATCAATTCGTTGAGGAAAACTGCAGCGGCATAAGCCGGCAGAAGGATTTCGGTGTTCGCCAGCGAAACGCGCGCAACCGGTGTGGTGACCAATAGCGCGCCAGCCACTACCACCAGCATGTAAACCGCGACTCGTCGCTGTCTCCGGCTGGGCGGGCACGTCGTAATCAGGAACGGATGCTCGGCCCGTGTATCACGCACTAACGTCACATTATCCTCCCACCAGATCGTCGCGAGCCTTCTAGCTGAAGGCCCGGGTCGCGCGTACCCACTGTTCCTGGCCGCCTCGGGCGGCCGCTGAACTTCATTCAGTGGTGATTGGAGCGTCGGCCGCTTTGCTCCGATACTGTTTGCCAGAAGGCGGGGTTTACGATCTCCTCTTCAAGCTGCTTCAGCCGCGTGATCTCAGCCGGCAGCCGCCAGACCAGAGAATTGGCGGTGCAGAGACCAATCCGACCCCTTCAGCCAAGCCGCCCAACTGTCTCACCACCGGTTTAGTTCTTATTCCTCTTAGAGTTCAGCTGGCCATTGCATAAGACAAAGTTCGAAAGAAGCAAGATTGGCACCTTCACGGCAGCTTCAGCGCCGCGCTCTACAAAAACGTTCGCTAGATTTCCGCCACCACTGAGGCATCGGCGGAGGCGGAGCGCCTTTACGACGAGCCCACTTTCAACCTCAGCTAAGGAGGACATCATGGCTTTTCGTAACGGTCTTGCCTCGCTTCTTCGACCCGAAGACTCGGTGTTGGTTCTGATCGACCATCAGCCCTTCCAGCTCGCGAACCTGCACAGCCACGAGCCGCAGTTAGTCGTCAACAACACGACTGCTCTGGCCAAGGCGGCCAAGGTCTTCGGTGTTCCCACCATTCTCACCAGTGTGATCGCCGATCGCGGTGGATACATCTTCCCTCAGATCACCGATGTTTTTCCGGGACAGGAGGTGATCGACCGTACTTTCATCAACACCTGGGAAGATCAAAAGGCAGTTGATGCAGTCAAAGCGACGGGCCGGAAGCAACTAATTATAGCCGGCCTCTGGACCGAAATCTGCGTTGCGATGCCGGCAATTCAGGCTGCTGGAGAAGGCTGGGACGTGACGGTGATCACCGATGCATCCGGAGGTGTATCTGTGGAGGCGCACGAAGTAGCCCTCAAACGCATGGCCGCGGCCGGCGTCAACCTCATGACCTGGTTTGCGCTTGCAGGTGAATGGCAACGTGACTGGGCGCGGATGGACACCGCCCCTGGGTTGACCGAAATCCTGGTTCAGCACTCTGCCGGAAGCGGCATTGCGTATCTGTGGGAGCAGCAAATGCTCAACACGCCAGTGCCGGGCAAAGCAGGCTGATCTGGCCTGGGACGGCCAGCCTCTTGGAAGAGGCGCTGATCACAATGCGATCGTTTGCCTCTTCGTCGTCCTCATAACGCCGACGAGGTAGTCAAGCACACCCACTTTCCCATAGCGGAGATTTCTTATGTCCAACAAACTTGAACTGCTCACCCCGCAGAACAGCCAAGTGATTTTCATCGACCAGCAGCCACAGATGGCTTTCGGTGTGCAGTCTATAGACCGCCAAATTCTGAAGAACAATGTCGTGGCGCTGGCCAAATCGGCCAAAGCCTTCGGTGTTCCTGCAACTATAACGACGGTCGAGACGATCAGCTTCTCCGGTCACACCTATCCTGAGTTACTTGCGGTCTATCCAGACAACAAATTGCTGGAACGCACCTCGATGAACTCGTGGGACGACCAGAACGTGCGCAACGCGCTGGCCGAACATGCCGCGCAGGGTCGCAAGAAGATTGTGGTCTCGGGTCTTTGGACCGAGGTCTGCAACCTGAGCTTTGCGCTGTCGTGCCTCAAGGACACCGATTACGAGATCTACATGGTAGCTGACGCTTCGGGCGGGACCTCCGTCGAGGCTCATGGATACGCGATGGACAGGATGGTGCAGGTCGGCGTGGTGCCAGTGACCTGGCAGCAGGTTCTGCTGGAATGGCAGCGCGACTGGGCTCGCAAGGCGACTTATGACGCCACGCTTGCCATCGTGAAGGAGCATTCGGGCGCATACGGCATGGGTGTCGATTACGCCTACACCATGGTCCACAAGGGGCCCGAGCGTGTGGGCCACGGCAAGACCGTCGGCCCGAATCCGGCGGCCTGAGCCCCTCCTGCAGCAGCCTGGTCCGGCCAGGCCGCTGCCTCCCTTTCATTTTCACGGAGGCTGAATTGGCTGAGAAACCTGCCGTTCAAATTTCCTATCAGGATCAGGGCCACAAGCCGCTTTGTTGCTCGCATTGACCGATTGGAGGGCGAAGGCGAACTGACCATCTCGAAGGTCTCGGATGTGCTGGTCATTGCCGATCACACCCTCGTTCCCAACACGTTGCGCGGCACGGGCGCTGCCTCGAGCTTGGTTGAAGCCTTGATCACGGATGCTCGTGCCAAGGGTTATCGCATCATGCCGCTCTGCCCCTTCGTTCGTGCGCAGTCTCACAAACATCCGGAGTGGTCCGATGTCATTCAACCTTGAGCCGGGGAGCGCACTCTCGATCGCGATCCTGTTTCTCGCGCATTTGGGGCTCTGCGCGGCCTATATCCAGGGCGGGCTGGTGAAGCTGACCGATTTCCCCGGCGCCGTCGCCGAGATGGCTCACTTCCGGCTGGCCCCGCCCGTTCTGTTCGCGGTTCTGGTGATCGCGCTTGAGCTAGTCGCCTCAGCGATGGTGATGACGGGCTTCCTGCGCTGGCTCGGTGCGCTGGCGCTGGCCGGATTCACGCTACTGTCCACCCTGATCGCGCTGCGGTTCTGGGAGCGGCCTGCAGGCGAGGCGCGGCACGCGGACGCGAACGCCTTTTTCGAACATCTCGGTCTGGCCGGGGGATTCCTGCTTGCCGCCTGGCTGGATCTCGTTCGGGCCCCACCCCTCGTTCTGTGACGAATGCAATCACAGCGCCCGCAAGGAGAACAGCAATGTCCGGGAAAGACCTGATCATCGTCAATGCCAAGATCACGACGCTCGACCGCCAGAACCCTGCGGCCGAGGCCGTGGCGATCCGGGATGGCAAGTTCCTCGCCGTCGGCTCCGAGGCGGAGGCGCGCACYGCCGCGCCCGAGGCGACTGTGATCGACGCCAAGGGCCGCCGCCTGATCCCCGGCCTGATCGACAGCCACATTCATCTGATCCGCGGCGGGTTGAACTACAACATGGAACTTCGCTGGGACGGCGTGCCCTCGCTTTCCGAAGCGATGGCGATGCTGAAGCGCCAGGTGGACCGCACCCCCGCCCCGCAATGGGTGCGCGTGGTCGGCGGTTTCACCGAGTACCAGTTCGCCGAAAAGCGCCTGCCGACGCTTGACGAGTTGAACGCCATCGCCCCGGATACGCCGGTCTTCATTCTGCATCTTTACGACCGGGCGCTGCTGAACGCCGCAGCGCTGCGGGTGGTAGGCTACACCAAGAACACGCCGAACCCGCCGGGCGGCGAGATCGCGCGCGATGCCGCTGGAAACCCTACCGGCCTCCTGCTGGCTCAGCCCAATGCGACAATTCTCTATTCGACGCTGGCGAAAGGGCCAAAGCTCGATCCCGACTATCAGATCAATTCCACGCGGCAGACCGATCTGGAGCCAGTGATCCGCCTGCTTGCAGAGAACCGATGGCCTTGGCGTCTGCATGCCTCCTATGACGAGACGATCTCGCGCGCGCTCAACGTCTTCGAGAAGGTGAACCGGGACGTCCCCTTGCAAGGAATCAACTGGTTCTTCGACCACGCGGAGACGATCAGCGACCGTTCGATTGATCGGATCGCCGCGCTCGGCGGCGGGATTGCCGTTCAGCACCGGATGATGTTCCAGGGCGAGTATTTTATCGAACGTCACGGCGCCAAGGCTGCGGAGAATACCCCGCCGATCCGAAAGATGCTTGCAGCAGGCTTGCCCGTTGGCGCGGGCACCGATGCCACGCGGGTAGCCAGCTACAACCCCTGGGTTTCGCTGTCCTGGCTGGTGACCTCGCAGACGCTGGGCGGCACGCGGCTTTATCCGGCGGCCAACCGTCTGGACCGGGAGACCGCGCTGCGGCTTTGGACCGAGGCGAATACGTGGTTTTCCAGCGAGGTGGGCAAAAAAGGGCAGATCAAAATCGACCAGCTTGCTGATTTTGCCTTGCTGTCGGACGACTACTTCACGGTGCCTGAGGCCGAGATCGTGCACCTGCGCTCGGTTTTGACGGTACTGGGCGGCAAGGTCGTGCATGGTGAGGGCGACTACGGCCCACTCGCCCCCGCATTGCCCGCGCCAATGCCTGACTGGTCGCCGGTCGCGACGTTCGGTGGCTACTACAGAACGCCGGAGACACAGGCGAAGCTGGCGATGAGCTGCGGTTGTTCGCAAAGTTGCGGAGTGCATGGTCACGACCATGCAGCGGCACTTGGCGCGAATGTCCCCGCTGCGGACGTCCGCAGCTTCTGGGGCGCCTTTGGCTGTGGCTGCTGGGCGGTGTAGCGCCGTCAGCAACTTCTCGACCTCGCTGATGAGCGGCAAGGGCGCGCCTCACCCGCCTTCACAATATTCAAGCCGGTGCGGTCCCACGTTCCGCCGGAAAGGAGYCGAGATGTCTCTCCAAGATACAACGCTGCCCGCCAGAGGCCCGCTGAGTTTCCCGGTCTTCCGGGCACTGTGGATTGCCACAATCATCTCGAACATCGGCACCTGGATGCATGATGTAGGTGCTGGCTGGCTGATGACCTCGCTGTCGCCAAGCCCGTTTCTAGTGGCTCTGGTGCAGGCCGCCACAACGCTTCCGATGTTTCTGCTGGCGCTGCCCGCCGGGGCCATGGCCGACATCGTGGACCGGCGCAGAATGCTGCTGACCGCGCAGATCCTCGGCCTTGCTGCCGCAGCCGCTCTCGCCGTTCTGACCCTTCAGGGGCTGACCACTCCGTGGGTGCTGCTCGCGGCCACCTTTGTTCTCGGCGTGGCGGCGGCGCTGAGCGCGCCGGTGTTTCAGGCCATCGTCCCGGAACTGGTGGACAAGCCCACCCTGCCCGATGCAGTGGCGCTCAACAGCCTCGGCGTCAACATCTCGCGCGCCATCGGTCCGGCGCTTGGCGGAGTGATCGTGGCGATGGCTGGCGTTCCGGCGGTCTTCGCGCTCAACGCTTTGTCGGTGCTGGCGGTGTTGATCGTGCTTGTGACATGGAAACGCGCGCCCACCGCTCGCAGCCTGCCACCCGAACACTTCTTCGGCGCGCTGAGGGCCGGCTATCGCTATGCGCGGCATTCCCCGGCCATGCGGTTGGTCCTGGTCCGCACCCTGGGCTTCTTTTTGTTCGGCAGCGCGCTCTGGGCGATGCTGCCGCTGGTGGGGCGGCGTGAACTGGGGCTCGATGCGGCCGGCTATGGCGCGCTTTTGGGCTGCATGGGTGCTGGTGCCGTTGTCGGCGCACTGCTTCTGAAACGACTGCGCAAGACGGTGGAAGCCAACACGATTTCCATCTGGGCGACGCTGCTGTTTGCGGCTGCGACCCTGGCACYGGCGCTAGTGCCCAATGGCTGGCTCGCGGGGGCGGTGATGTTTGCCGCAGGCCTCGCTTGGATCGGCATGCTCACCTCGCTCAACGTCGCAGCGCAGATGGCCTCGCCCGGATGGGTCAAGGCCCGCGCGCTCGCTGTCTACCTGCTGGTGCTTCAGGGCGCGATGACGAGCGGCAGCATTCTCTGGGGAACGCTTGCGAGCCGCTCGAGCGTGACCGGCGCCCTGACGATTGCCGCTGCCGGCCTGGCACTAACGATCCTTCTGGCGTTGCGCTGGCGGCTGCCGATAGATGCGGCAACCGATCTCTCTCCATCGAACCACTGGGCCGAGCCTGTGGTCTCCATCCCGCTGGCCAACGACCGTGGCCCGGTGCTGATCGAGATCGAATACAGCATCACCCCGCAACGGCAGGCTGATTTTATCGCCGCACTGCACCGTTTTCGCTCAGTCCGGCAACGCGACGGCGCGATTCGTTGGGATGTTTGGGAGGACGTCGCCCAACCGGGCCGGGTCATCGAAAGCTTTGTTGTCGAAAGCTGGATCGAGCATCAGCGCCAGCACGCGCGTGTCACCCACACCGATGCGCTCGATCAGGACCTGCTGAACGCGTTCCATATCGGCGACCGGCCACCGATCGTTCGCCACCTGCTGCGGCCGCTGTGACCTGTTTGGTTGAAGGAGAAGCACCATGAGCTGGAATCCCACGCAGACCCCCGATTGCCCCGAAGCCAGCGGCCTCGACGCCATCGAGACCCTCATCATTCCCCGCACGCGTGATCTTGGCGGGTTCGAGGTTCGCCGCGCCTTGCCCGCGCCCAAGCGGCAGATGGTCGGGCCTTTCATCTTCTTCGACCAGATGGGCCCGGCAGAATTCCTGACCGGCGGTGGCATCGACGTGCGGCCGCATCCGCATATCGGCCTCGCGACCGTCACCTATCTTTACGAGGGCGCGTTCCATCACCGCGACAGCACCGGCGCCGACCAGATGGTCTACCCGGGCGAGGTGAACTGGATGATCGCCGGCAATGGCGTCACCCATTCCGAACGCACCAGCGAGGAAATGCGCCGCCGGCCCGGCACCGCTTTCGGGATCCAGACTTGGGTCGCGCTGCCGGACCACGCGGAAGACACCACGGCGAGTTTCGAGCATCACGGCCGCGAGGCGCTGCCCCTCCTCGAAGACGAGGGCAAACAGGTCCGCCTGATCCTGGGCTCGGCCTGGGGCGCACGCGCCCCGGTCAAGACC
>NZ_JBFTRC010000232.1:0-7984 GCF_056399325.1 Allobosea sp. 01N443 | reverse complement strand
ATATCACCCAGGCGGATTCAGTCGCATCCGCTGCGCAGACGCTTCGAGCCGTCCCCGGGTTCTCGACCCTCAACATCCTGATCAACAATGCAGGGGCTCCTGTCACGCGCAACGACAGGCAGGTGCTCTGGAACGATGACGAGTGGCGGGAGCTCATCGAGGTCAAGACGCTTGGCGCGCTGCGCGTCATTCGCGAATTTCTGCCGATGATGGCTCGCGACGGTACCGGGCGCGTCATCAACATCACCGGCTCATCGGGGATCGCGGTCTGGCGCCCTGCCATGCTGCACGGCTTGAACAATTCCGCGCTGATCCACACGACCGGCTATCTCGCCCAGGATCTCTGGAACGAGCGCATCACGGTCAATGCCATCGTGCCGGGATTGGTCGGCACCGAATTCCGGGAGGAATGGGCGGACGGCCTGGCCAAGCAGCAAGGCAAGACCCGCGAGCAGTTCCTCGCCGATTTCTGCCGCGAGCGCGGCATCTTCATGGAGCGTTGGGCCGAGGTCGACGAGGTTGCCGACCTGGCACTCTTCATCGCGTCCGATCGTGCCCGCTACATCAACGGCGCCAAGCTGAACATCGATGGTGGCTTCAGCGTCAACGCGCGCTGACGCCTGACAACACTCTCCACACCCGACCCGGCAACATACAGTCTCAGGAGTAGCAGCATGAGCCACCTCATTCGTCAGATGGGCTTCGTCGCCTTCACGACGCCCGATCCGGACGGGTCCGCGCAGGACCTCGCCGAACTCGTGGGTCTCAAGGTGACGGGCCGGCGCGGCGACACAGTGTTCCTGTCTTCGAATGAACGGCGCTGGGAGGTCGCGCTGACGCGAGGCGGCAGCCGCGCCACATTGGCGATCGGGCTCGAAGCATCCGACGCCGCAGCGGTCGACGAGATCGGGCGGCGGGTGCGCTCGGAAGGCCTGGAGATCCTGGACGACAGGCCGCTTCATGACGGCATCGAGCGCGCCATACGGTTCGCGACGCCATGGGGGCCGATCTTCGAGGTCCACACGCCCATCGCACGCGATCAGGCACAGCGCCATATCGGGCCTGGGGYGCGTGCCAAACGCATCGAGCACGTCAATCTCAAGGTTCCCGACCGGCTCGCCTTCAGTGACCTGTTGGTCAAGCTGCTCGGCATGGAGCTCTCGGATCGCACCGGCGGCGACGAATTCCGCTGGTTTCGGGCCGCCGACGGCTATCACCACACCGTAGCGCTTTGCCCCGGCGATGGCGATCTCCATCACTACGCCTTCGACTTCCACGCCCTCGAGGACCTCGCCGGCATCGCTGACGGGCTTGTCCTCAAGAACCGCTCACTGCTGTGGGGGCCGGGGCGCCACGGCGCCGGTGGCAACGTCTTCCAGTATTACGTCGACCCCAATGGCTGCGTCGTCGAAATGTCGGTGGGGATGGACCGCATCGACAATGACCTGCTCTACGAACCGCGCAGCTGGACGATTTCACCGTCGCTTTCCGACCGCTGGATCAATCTCTGGGGCTCGCCGCCGCCGGCGAACTTCATCGATCCGGCGCTGGGCTTTGCAAGGTGCGCAGCCGCCGCCTACGCGGCATGACCCTCCGCACTCGCGAACGGCCCGCCGACAGGTGACCGCGGCGGGCCATCGCCAATCCGGACGCGGACCCCTGATCCTGACGGGCGCGCCGCGGCTCAACCGTCAGGGGAAAGCGATGCGAGCCACGCGCTGGCCGCTCGCTTCAACCAGACCTGTGAGCAGCGCCGGCCCAAGGAGCGGCCGATGGGGTCGTAGCAAAACCCTATGTCGGCAGCGATTTGCCGGCCTGCTCCTGCACGATGTACTCGGCATACCAGTCCGGCCAGTTCTCATCATGCTGGCCGCCGTTTCGCTTCTCGTGTTCGCCATGCGCGGCCGCCGCACGCCGGAGCGCGGCCGCGAGCTCCCTGGATGAGGCGAAGCGTGTATCACCCGCCTCGACCCGTCCGGGCAGACGCTGGGTGACCTCCTGCAGCAGCCATTCATTGCCGTCCGGGTCCTTGAACGAGAGCCACGACGCGTAGCTGCGCCGTGTCGGCTCGGGCCCGCTGCGACGGTCTCCCTGCTCGCCGTAATGGTAGATCTCGCCAACCTCGGCTCCGCGAGCGGCGAGTGCAGCGCGCGCCGCCACGATGTCGGAGACGATGAGATAGGGGGCCACGGTGTTGCCCTTGCCGAAGATGACAGAAGCGGGCGAGCCTGGAGGCGTGACCTGGATAACCCGGAAATTGTCGCCTGCAATGTCGGCATMAAGTCGCCAACCCAAGCCACCGTAGAAGCGCTTGGCGCGATCGACATCCGCAACGGGGATGCTGACGACCTCAAGCTTCAGGTCGGCCCCCAGGGCTCCGAGGCTCCGGTTTGCAGTCTCGCTGCGCAGTTGAGTATCGCTCATGTCGAACTCCTTCCATTCAGATGAGTGAGAGTTGCGACACACCTCCAATCGCCTGAAATGACGGAGATCCAGGCGATTGAAACATGTTTCGCACTTCGACCGACCGCCCGCCGGGGAGCTTACGCCGCTTCGGGCCGGACGCCATAGCGAGCAGCAGGTTCGGTGCGGGAAAGATTGGGCAGCAGCGCCTGCCGTCCTGCCTCAAAGGCATTCCAGTCAGCCACATCCGGCAGGGACGGCACGGTCACGAACTCACCCAGGTCCAGGCCGGCCAAGGCCGCGTCGACCATCGCCGCAGCCGTCATCACGATCTCGCTCGGCAGGTGCTCGACCGGCTTTCCGGCGATCTCCCAGAAGTCGGTGGCCGTCGCTCCCGGCAGCACGACGTGAACCCGCACGCCCTTGTCCGACAGTTCATGCTTCAAGGACTGGCTGAAGGCCAGGACGAAGGCCTTGGAGCCACCGTAGACGCCGTTCAGGCGCTCCGGCGCGACAGCGACGATCGAAGCGATATTGATGATCGTTCCGCCGCCGCGTTCGACGAATCCGGGCACCGCGGCGTAAGTCAGGCGCATCAAGGCGTTGACGTTCAGAGCAATCATGTCGCTCATCTTGTCGATGTCCGACTGCAGGAGCGGAGCCGTCGCACCGACACCGGCATTATTGACCAGCGTGGTGATCCGCCGATTGCCCCGCAGTTCCGCCTCGACCCTGGCGAGATCGTCGCGCTTGCCGAGATCGGCAGCGATGACCTCGACCTTGCGGCCCGTCTCGGCTGCAATCCTGTCGGCCAGCTTGCGCAGCCGTTCGGCATTGCGCGCCACGAGAATGAGATCGTGGCCACGTCGTGCGAGACGCTCGGCGTAGATCGCGCCAATACCGGACGAGGCGCCGGTCACCAGTGCGAAACCCTTGAATCCCTGGCTCATTGTTTCATCTCCATTGCCCCTGGCGGGGCTCCATGGCGAGGAAATCTAGGCCTGCTTGCCCATGTCTCAAATGTCAAATATACCACCTTTCAGGACATCAAGGACCTGATCGGAGCGTGCCATGCATCGGATCGGTTTCGTCGTTTCGCCAGGCTTCCAGCTGATGAGTTTCGCTGCGCTCTCGGCTTTCGAGTTCGCCAATCTCTCGGTCCCCACCACCCCCTTCTATGACGTCCGGGTGATGTCGCAGAGCGGAGGAGCGGTGAAGAGCTCACTCGGCCTGATGCTGCAGACCGAGCCCTTCGACGATACGCCCTATGACACGATGATCTTCGGTGGCGATCTGGCGGGATCGGAGGTGTCGGCTGCGATGATCGATTTCGTGCGCCGGGCGGCGACCAAGGCACGCCGGGTCGCTTCGATCTGCACCGGAGCCTTCGTTCTGGCTCAGGCCGGCCTGCTCGACGGACGCCAGGCGACAACCCATTGGGGAAGCGCCCGGGATCTCGCCGCGCGCTATCCCCGGATCAAGGTCGATCCCGACCGTATCTTCATCGTCGATGGTCCGATCTGGACATCAGCTGGCGCAAGCGCCGGCATCGATCTCGCCCTCGGCATGATCGAGAAGGACCTCGGCCCCGAAGTTGCACGCATGACGGCACGAAAACTGGTTGTCTATCACCGGCGCGCGGGAGGCCAGTCGCAGCATTCCGCCTTGCTCGACATGGACGCCAAGTCGGACCGCGTTCAGTCGGCACTCGACTATGCCAGGAGCAATCTCCAGTCGCGCTTGAGCGTCGAGGATCTCGCTGACGCCGCCAGGCTCAGCCCCCGCMAGTTCAGCCGCGCCTTCCGCGCGGAGACCGGCCAGTCGCCGGCCAAGGCGGTCGAGAACCTGCGGGTCGAAGCCGCACGCCTGTTGATGGAGCAGACCGGCCACCCCGTCGAGGCCATCGCCGAGCAAACCGGTTTCGCCGACCGGGAGCGGATGCGGCGTGCCTTCCTGAGAAGCTATGGCCAGCCGCCACAGGCCATCCGGCGCAATGCACGCGCATCAGGCTAGCCCGGCGCCCGAAGCCATCCCGGCCATCCGTGCTATGATCGGACGACGTCGGGTTGAGAGCGAGACTCTCGCTCCCGGCCATGATCCTCATCGCGTATCGGCTGGCGGACGAGCCCGCAGGCGTTCCGGCTTCGCCTTCAGGCCCCGCGCTCAGGTGGTCATCCGTCTGAGCCCGTTCAATCGCGAGTTGTTCAACCGAGGGAGTTGCGAAGATGAAGATCCTGATGGTGCTGACGTCACATGATCAGCTTGGCGATACCGGCAAGCTGACCGGCTTCTGGCTCGAGGAATTCGCGGCGCCCTACTACGTCTTCAAGGACGCTGGCGCCGAGATCACACTTGCCTCGCCGAAAGGCGGCCAGCCACCGATCGACCCCAAGAGCGATGAGCCCGGCAACCAGGCCGACGCAATGACGCGGTTCAAGAAGGATCCGGCTGCGCAGCGGGTCCTGGCAAACACCGTCAAGCTCAGCGACGTGACGGCAGACAGCTACGACGCCGTCTTCTATCCCGGTGGTCATGGCCCGTTATGGGACCTTGCCGAGGATCCGGCTTCGATTGCGCTGATCGAGGCGTTCTACAATGCCGGCAAGCCCGTAGCCGCCGTCTGTCACGCGCCGGGCGTACTGCACCGGGTAACCTCGCAGGGGCAGCCGATCGTCAAGGGCAAGCGCGTCACGGGCTTCACCAACTCCGAGGAGGAGGCCGTCCAGCTCGCCAACGTCGTGCCATTCCTCGTCGAGGATGAACTGAAGCGCCTCGGGGGACGCTATGAAAGAGCAGCCGACTGGCAGAGCTTCGCGATCGTCGATGGCCGCCTGATCACCGGCCAGAACCCCGCTTCGTCGACCGCCGCTGCGCAGGAACTCGTCAAGCTCCTGCGCTAGGCTCTTCGGCGGCAGACCATTGCGAGCATCGAGCACTCGGCATTCTCGGCGGCGGAAACCACCCGTCCCCCAGAAATCGGCAGCCAAAGCTTGCATTTTCACGCCCAGCGACGATGGTGGCGCCTTGGCTGGGGGACGMAGTGGCATTTCGCTTTCTTCATACCGCCGACTGGCAGATCGGTAAGCCGTTCTCCAACATTGTCGGCGATCCCGGGGCGGAACTGCGATCACAGCGGATCAAGACCGTCGAGACGATTGCCAGCCTGGCGCATGAGCGACAGGTCGACGCCGTGCTGGTTGCAGGCGATGCCTTCGACAGCAACTCGGTCTCGGACCGGACCATCGTGCGCACGCTCGAAGCCCTCGCCGCCTTCAAGGGACAATGGATATTCCTGCCCGGAAACCATGACGCGGCCTTGGCCCACAGTGTCTGGACACGGATCCAGGCCATGGGCCCGGCGGCGAATGTCATCATCGCCGACAAGCCGGAACCGCTCGATCTCTGGAGCGGTCGGGCTGTCGTTCTGCCCGCCCCGTTGCGCCGCCGACGAGAGGCGCTCGACCAGACCACCTGGTTCGTCGATGCGCCATCCGGGGACGGCGCATGCCGCATTGGCCTGGCCCATGGCAGCGTTGCCAATCGACTGCCGGGCGCCGCGGAATCGTCGAACGAAATCCCCGAGGATCGATCAGAGACCGCCAACCTTTGCTATCTGGCACTCGGCGACTGGCATGGGGCTTTGAAGATCGCCCAGCGGACCTATTATTCCGGGACGCCTGAACCTGACCGCCACAAGGCCAATGACGCCGGGTCGGTCTACATCGTCGACATCCCCGGACCGCGAGCATCGGAGATCGTCGAGACCGTCGCTGTCGGGCACTTTCGCTGGAACAAGGTCGCGGTCGAACTCATCGATGGCACATGCGATCGCGCCATCGAAACGCTCAGTGATCTCGCCGCGAGCCATCGCCATCAGGTGGTCTCGCTCTCGCTGGCAGGCAGTGTCAGCTTTGCCGAGCGCCGGCGCCTCGAAAGCGAGCTTCGCTCCTGGGAGGCCCGCCTTCACCATCTCGAGATCGATGACAGCGCGTTGGTCGATGAGCCAACCTCCGATGATCTCGATGCGCTCGACAAATCCGGTTTCGTTCGTGCCGCGGTCGAGCGACTGCGCGCGAAGGCAACCAATGACGGTGATCCGGAGGCCGGCGCTGCGCGCATGGCGCTTCGCATGATGTATCTCGACCATTTCTCCAAGGGCGCTTGAGCCATGTTCCTTCGCCGCCTGGAGATCGAGGATTTCCGGAAGCTCCGATCCGTCGTCATCGACGATCTCCAGAATGGCCTCAACGTCATCTCGGGTGACAACGAAGCTGGCAAGTCGACCATTCTCGCAGCACTGCGAGCCGCCTTCTTCGAGCGTCACCGCGTCGGAGGCGAAGCCGCGCAGGCGATGCTGCCCTACAACCAGAATGTCCGTCCCCAGGTCAAAGTCGACTTCGAGCTCGATGGGCAGGCCTGGTCGCTTCGCAAGGCCTTTTGCCAGAAGCCCGAGGCCGAGCTGATCGGAGCCAACGAGCGTCATATCGGCGACGCAGCCGATGATCGCCTGGCGGAGTTGTTCGGGTTTACCCCGCCTGGCCGCGGTGGTTCCAAGCCGCAGGATCACCAGGGCATATTCGGGCTTCTCTGGGTCGAGCAAGGGCTCTCACATCAGGCGCTTGGTGTCGGCGCCGGCCGGGACTCGCTTTCCTCAGCACTTGAATCCGAAGTCGGCCAGGTCATCGGCGGAGAACGCGGAAGAGCCCTGATTGCAGCAGCCGAGGCGCGGCGCAGCACCTACTGGGACAAACGCTACAAGCCGCGCGGTGACTACAAGGCGCTGCTCGACGATGTCGAAGCCCTCTCCGCTCGTCGCGAAGAGATGTCCTCTCGCCTCGCGGCCCATGACAGCAAGGTCGGCGACCTCGCAAGGAAGCGCGAGATTGTCGCGCGCTATCACAACGACGCCTCTCTCGAGAAAGCCTTGTCCGCCCTCGCCTCTGCGCAGGAGGCGATGGTACAGGCCGAGATGCTAGAGACGATCGTTGTTAACGCCGGCCGTGACGCCACACGCTGCAAGGCTGAGACCGAGGCAGCCACAGAACGGCTCGCCGCGCGGCAGGCGCTCGTGAAATCGTCGGATGCCGCACGGGCGTCGCTGGCCCAGGCCACTCACGATGCCGAGGATGCCAAGAGCGTCGTAAGCCGGCTCGAGCGAGCGACCGCCACGACCTCTGCGAGGCTCGCACAAGCGCGGGCTGCGCGGAGCGTTGCGGACGAAGCGCTCGCCGCGGTCCAGCGGGCCATTGACCACGGCCGCGCGCTGCATCTCCTCGCCCGCTTGGAGCTAGATCTCAAGAGTGCCGAAGAAGCTGACGGCAAGCGCATGACCGCTTTGGCCGCAGCTGCAGCCATCACCGTCACGAAGCCCGAGGTCGACACGCTGGAGCGCGCCGGCGAACAGCTCGCGAAAGCCAGGGCCCGGCTCGAGGCGGCGAGCGTCCGGATCGAATTCAAGCCGAACGCGCAACAGAACGTCTCGTCAGACGGCAAGGCAATCTTGCTCAGTGAGCCCCTGCTCCTCGCAAGAGACGCGACGATCGAGCTCGAAGGGTTCGGCCAGTTGGTCGTCCATCCAGGG
>NZ_JBFTRC010000231.1:0-15715 GCF_056399325.1 Allobosea sp. 01N443 | reverse complement strand
GCTTGAGGCCGATCGCTCGGACCTCGTTTTCAACACCATCATTCTGAGGGACAGCCACCCAAAATGGCTATTCGAAGCGCCGGCCCATTACGGCATCTAGGGCAGTCGCCTGTGGATCAGACAAATCCGCACGAATGTCGGATTCATCCCGATCGATCCCGACCACCTCGTACCCGTCTTGCCGGCAGCGATCGGCGATCGCGCGCCCTATTCCGGCTGCTGAACCCGTGATGAGAACGCGTTGCTGGCTCGTCATGATTTGACCGGGGGACTATTGGAGTGATGGAAAGGCCCACAACCCGGAGCCGAAACGCGAGCCCTACTCAATAAGAGGCCGCAGGGCTATTACACTTACTATCAACTTAGGCAATCAAGCGCTTCACTGCCGGCCGCTTTGTGGCGGTTCCAGCTATGTTGGAGCCCCGGCGTGCATTTCACGGCCGGGCCGGAGGCGTCGCGAGCGGGCCTCGTCGAACATCTCGTCGCGCTGGGTGACGCGGTCACGAAGGGGCAGCGTGTCGCGCTGCTGCATCCGACTGCAGGAGCACGCGGTGGGTAAGACGTGATCCTCAGTCCGATGCCCGGCTATGCGCTGCGCCAGACGGAGCACGCCTTCGCGACACCCAATCAGTTGATCGGCAAGGTCGGCACGCCGATGCAGAGATAATTCGTGAATTATGGATTGGATGAGGCTCCGCCACGCCTCATGGTCTTAATGACATAATGCGTTCCCGGGGCTTTCAGCCCTCGCCAATCGCGTTGGCTGGCGGCCGAGCGAACGTTCCGTGTCCTCGCCGCTTCGGGCTCGAAGGCGTCAGTGCGACCGGTCCTGAGCGGCGGTAACTCATTGCACGTGTTGGCCTTGCCTTGATCGTTCTGCGGCTGCTGGGGTTGAAACAAGTGCGATGGCGATCGTTGAAAGCGTGAGCTGGGGTTCATTATGTCGATGATGTACACTTAGACTACAGCCGAGCGCGTCGCCGATGCTTCATCGCGAGCGAGCGGGTGCCAACTAAGAGGAGGCCCGTCACAATGAGGGCCGGCGTCGACACGCAAATTGCGAACCGTTCTCGCCTCCCGTTCTGGGCCGGCGTGTTCGTGACAATTGCCTGTCTTGCGATTCTCATCCTTAGCGGCTGGCGAGAATGGTCAGCGCGCGAAGCGGTGCTGGAGAATGCCGAGATAGACATGGCCAATCTCGCCCGCTCGCTTACGCAGCACGCCGAAGATTCGGTGGAGCTCGCCGACGCGACGCTCCTTGGACTTGCCAATCGCCTGGAATCAACTGGCATTGAGTCCGAGGCCCTAGCGGGCCTTCAGAGCTTCCTAAACGATCGTCGAACCACGCTAGGCCGTATCCGCGGCCTCTTTGTTTATGACGAGATCGGCGAGTGGGTCGCGACGACGGAAAGCGTAAACCTCGCCGGGCTGAACAATAGTGACCGCGCCTATTTTCAACATCATCGCGATATCGACGACCGCCAAACTTTCTTAGGCCCCCCTGTGCAAAGCCGATCGGGCGGTCAATGGATCATCACGATATCGCGCCGCTTCAATCACAGGGATGGCAGGTTTGCCGGCGTGGTTGCTGCGACAATCGACGTCGCCTATTTCGCAGAATTTTATAGGAGATTTGATATTGGGCCACGCGGCACCGTCACGTTGCTCAACAAGGACGGAATTCTGCTTGCCCGAAGCGTCGGTGACGGCAGTTTTGTAGGCAGGGATYTGTCGACGACCCGTCTTATTCGCGAACAGATCCCTCGCGCYTCATCGGGAACATACTACTTCCGCTCACCCTTGGACGGATTGCAGCGGTTGAGCTTCTACAAAGTGAGTGATCGCTTCCCGTTCGTCTTGCTCGCGACACAAGCGGAGCACGACGTGCTTGCGCGCTGGCGCCAGGGTGTGATCACACGTGTAGCCTTCGTCGTTGGGCTCGCCCTGTTCATTGCTCTTGTCGGTATCCATCTCGTCCGGCAGCTCGTCGCACGTCAGCGTCTTGCCGCTGCAATCGCGGCAAAGGAGGCTGACTTTCGGCTCCTGGCTGAAGAGTCCAGCGACCTGGTGACCCGTATCGATTTCGACGAACGCATTCTTTATGCGTCTCCAGCCTCAGCGCGCGTTTTGGGTTGGGCCCCCGCGCAACTTGTCGGAACCTCGGCTTTGGCGGGCGTCAATCACGAGGACCGACCACGAGTCGAGCAAACGATTGAAGCGCTGAAGCGAGGTGAGATGGACGAAGCGCGAATGCTCTATCGCATTCGCCATCGCGAGAAGTCCGAGATCTGGGTCGAGACGACAATGCGCCCAACCAGGAATTCGGACACTGGTCTTATCAATGGTTTCGTTGCTCTCTCCCGCGATATGACGCAACACAAAGACCTTGAGGCGAAGCTCGCCGTTCTGGCCGCCTCCGACGGGCTCACAGGCCTTGGCAACCGTCGCTGCTTCGACGAACGTCTAGAGCAGGAATGGGCGAGAGCGCGCAGGGAAGGCACTCCTATTTCCCTGCTGATGATCGATATCGACCACTTCAAGATGTTCAACGACCAGTTCGGACATCAAGCGGGAGATAGCTGCCTGCGGACGATCGCTAGCGTACTGGCTAACCAGGCTCTGAGGTCGGCCGATCTTGCCGCCCGTTATGGCGGAGAAGAGTTCGCTCTTCTTCTCCCGAATACGGATTCCGACGGGTGCGAGCAGGTCGGGACCAGGGTTCTAGAGGCGCTCCACGAAATCCAGATTGAAGACGGTAGTGTCGCCGCATGGCGCACAACGGCAAGTATTGGCGGCGCTACGATCTGGCCCAATGCCGCGACCACGACCAACCATGCTTCATTGGTGGAAGCAGCCGATCGAGCACTATACGCGGCTAAGAATGGCGGTCGCGATCGCCTGATGATGGCAGGAAAAGTGATCCGCTGGCCCGGGGCCAAAACTGCATAACGCATTTTGAAGCGGCATTAGGTAGCAAAGACCACCAAAGGCTCACTAAGCATCTGAATTGTAGGGGTTTCTAGCCTCTCGGCATTGCCAAAAATGGTACGCGTGGAAGGCGTCGTTCGACAACCTGCCAGCACTGTCCTCATCGGTTCCCAGACGCGCCGGGACCTTACCCATTAGCAGACGTTCCGAAGGTCGAGGGTGGGTCGAAAGCGGAAGTCGCTAAGCTGCCCGAAAGCGGGCCTCCTGGCCAAGGCGCTATCRCCTCATCGAGCGTCTGCTTCCGGACCGAGATCGAAGGGTAGATGCGGAGCGGGCGCGCGGTTGCGAGGCGGCCGAAGTCTGCTCGGGTAACGGGGCGGTGAAATCGGGCCGGGCCCAACACCCCGGACCAATGTAGGCGGCGAGCAAAATATTGGCCGAAAGCAACAAGAGGCAGCACGGTCAATCGCGTATCGATCCGGCGAAGCCCGCTCTGCCACGAGGAACTGTGATGAATTACCCCACGAAGATTGCCCCGTTCGCGATCTGCTTGGCTCTGGCCGCTACTGCGGCACAGGCGCAGGCCGCGCCCAAAGCCGAGAGCGTTGCTGGCGATTACCTGAAGATGAGCAGCCTCGATACTGTCGAAGCTGATTGGGCTCGCCGCCGGTCGCGCCGGCACGCCTCCCGGGGGCACCGGGAATACCGGGTGTATCACCGCACCGCGACCGTCTCCCGGCCACACCGCCGACTGCGCTCGCTGGCTGTCCCGGTGCTGATGCTCGGCGGCAGCGGCGGCTCGTCCGAGATCTGCTGGATTCAGAACGGCGTGGTGCTGTGCCCATGAACCCGCACCGGATCGCCTTGGGCAAGGCCAACAGGGCAAGTTCGCGCCCTGTTGGAGTAGCGTCGCGACATCTCGCGTGTCGAGATTGCCGAGCGCCTGAGCCTCAGCGCGATGGCCGTGACCCGGCACGTTGCCGCGGACGTCACCAAGATCGACGCAAGGCTCTTTGCCAAGTGCTTCAAGGCTCAAGGTTTAACTGAGAGCGGCAGGTCTCCACGGATAACTCATGATCGGGGGCGCTCCGACAGCCGGATAGGTCAATTCCCGCTACTCGACTGCCGACGTTATCGAACTGCCCGGAAGCAGAATTTCATAATGCCAGCTCAGAGTCGATTTTGCTCCTTCGATCTCGGTCCGGAAGCTGACGTTCGTTCGGACAATAGTGCGAGAGCCTGCGCCGACTATCGGTCGCGTCGCCGTTAACCAACGCCGTGCATCCCGATCGACTCCACGCCGTTCCCCTGGCATGAGCTCGGATCATGCATCGGCTCATATGACAGCGCTGACTTGAACCGCGACGCCCACCTGGATCGTCGACGGTTCCCGCTGCCCGATCATGACAATCCCCATACCGGACCGGACTCCGAGCATGACCATGCCGTTCATCACCATGGGTTTCAGCTTCCGTGCCTTCGCCGGGGGCTGGGAAATACCGCTCTCCCTCGTCTCGAGGGGAGCGCTGAGCCATGGAGAGGCCCGGCCAGCACTTCTTGCTTTCGCCCAAGGTCCGCGACCTGACGATCACCGAACTCTCCCGCATCCAGGAGAGGACGGCCTACAAGTGGTTCCGGCAGGCCCGTTGGCCTGAGACGGACGGCGAGGCCTACTGCCCGCATTGCGGGAACCTGCGCTGCTACGAGATGATCCGGAGCCGCTTCAAGTGCTCCGCCAAGGAATGCGGCTCCGTCTTCACGGTGACGTCCGGGACAGCGTTCGCCTGGCGCAAGCTGCCGTTCAAGAAGATGCTCTTCGCGATCTGGTTCGTCGCCAACTCCGTCAAGGGAAAGGCTGCCCTCCAGCTCTCCAGAGAGCTCGGCGTCCAATACAAGACGGCCTGGGTGCTCCTGATGAAGCTCCGGGAGACCGTGGCGTCGCGCCGCGAGGAGATGGTGCTCGACGGCGAGGTCGAGATTGACGGCAAGTACGCCGGCGGCCACGTGCGGCCCAAGAACAAGGCCGAGGATCGCGTCGATCGGCGCCTGAAGAAGAACCGCAGCCCGGACCGCCTCTGCATCCTGGCGATCCGGCAGCGGGGCATGTCCGGCCGGACCTTCACCCGAGTGATCCGAGAAGAGGAYGGCGATGCCGCTTGGGCTGCGGTTCGCGACCACGTCTCCCGGAACGCGAAGGTCTTCGCCGACGAGCACGGGAGCTACAACGATGTCGTCGGCCTGAACCGCATGGGTCGGGTGAACCACTCCGAGGCGTATTCCTCCGAAGATGGCACGAACACCAACGTCGTCGAGAGCTTCTTCAGTCGGATCCAGCGGGCCTATGTCGGCATCCACCATCGCTTCTCGACGCGATATCTCGACTGGTACGCGGCCGACATCGCCTGGCGCGAAGACACGAGGCGGATGAGCAATGGCGGGCTGACGCGTTCCCTGCTGGGGCAGGCGCTGAGGCGACCGACGTCGCGGTACCTGTGCGGCTATTGGCAGGGCAACAAACCGCCCGAGCTGATCTGGGATGGAAGCGCCGCAGCCTAAGCTGCGATCTCCCATAGKTGCTTTCGGCTGTCGATGGTGCCCGCTTGGCGTACGCGGCCGCGCTTGGTCAGGGCGATCAAAGTGGCGGAGACCTGCGTCAGGAAACGCGGCATAGACGGATCGTCCGCATCGGCACCGTTGCGCTCTACGATCCGGAAGGTGCAGTCCGCCGTCGAAAGCGGGTGCTCCGCCTCGCGGAGCACCTCGAGGATGGCCTCGTTCTTGTTGATCCGTGCGAATTCGGGAGGGAGCTGTTTGGGTGCCCTTGGCCGCTGCGGCTTCGTTGCCGCTGATCCCTGCGGGGCATAGGCCGGATCGTAGATCGCGATCACCTGGTCGATCGCCGAGACCTGTCCATCGATCGCCTGAATCTTGGCTTTCAATTCCTCGACCTCGTCAAGCAGCTCGGCGCGCTTCCGCTTCAGTTCCTCGTCAACTCTCACCTGCTCCCGCTCCGTCAATGGGAGCCGGAAGCTACCAAACCGACTGGATCAGGTCTGGTGGTTTTTGCTACCTAATGCCGTTTTGAAGCACCGGTTGTCGGACGCCAGCGATTAAGCGCGCTCCGCCGAGCCCATGCCTATGGCCAGCCGTGCCGCTCCGTCTTGGCCGATACCGTTCGGTGAGACTACTGCGACCTATACTAAGGAGGGGGCGCGATCCGAGACGTTTGCCGCTATTCCAAGATGTGAACAGCGAGCAGCATTATGTTCTCCGCTTTTAGCGGATCCGAAATGGTGGGATTGCTCCTCGGAGCGGCTCCATCACAGGTTTTCGTCGTCGGCTTTCTTTGGCGATTCTCACTGCGCATTCCATCGCGCAGACCCGCGGAGGCACAACGCAGGGGAGCCTGGCATGCGTCAAGAACGACCAGACCGCAGGCGAAACCGGGCCCCAGCCTACCCAAGTCGCCGCTCCGTAATGTTGAGTTCGGAGGCGGACTATATTCGCGCCTGTGCCCGAGCTTGCGACCTCCATGCTGCTGCTCGTCATCCGATGGCTGAGGTCGAACTCGAGAATTTGGCTCTCGCCATTCTGACATGGGAAGCCAGAGGTGGCGGGCCAAACGGAACCTGAGCAGCGGCCCGCCCGACCACGCCTAGCCGACAAACGCCAGCGCCACTTCGTGAAGCGAGGGGCGGTCACGGATCCTGTCCGAACTCAGCCGCGTTGGCTGCGCGGCCGCATCCTCTATCTCGCCGTACCCCCCACAGCCAATATTCGGCATGGGTAGGCAAGACCACCCGAGGCCACCTAAGCAACTGAATTGAACAGGCTTTTTGATGCCTCCGAAAAATTCGGTGACGGGCGGAAGGCATCGTTCGGCAACTCCCAGCACTGCCATCTGAACAAGCCCAACGGCCAGGCCATCATCACGCCACGCATGGGACCGCCATTCGTCGAGGCGCTCGCGGTCAAGAAATTGCACGGGGTCGGACCGGCCACCGCAGCCAAGATGGAGCGGCTCGACATTTTGACAGGCGCCGACCTCAGGGCGAAGCCACTCGCCTTCCTGCAGGAGCATTTCGGGAAGTCCGGCGCCTGGTATTACAGGATCTCGCGCGGGATCGATGAGCGCCCGGTCCAGCCCGACCGGCAGCGGAAATCGGTCGGCGCCGAGGATACCTTCGCGGTCGATATCTTCGACCTCGAGGCGGCGCACTCCGAGGTCACACCGTTGGTCGCAAAGGTCTGGCGCCATTGCGTAGCGAAGGGGCTGCACGGGCGAACCGTGACCTTGAAGGTGAAGTACGCCRGTTTTCAGCAGATCACGCGCAGCCGCACAGTCGGCCTGCCGCCGGGATCAGCATCGGAGGTGGAGAGCATCGCGTGCGGCCTCCTCGATCCACTATTCCCGACCCAAAAAGGCATCCGGTTGATAGGCGTCACGTTGTCGTCCTTTGAAGGCGAACAGCACGAGGACCCGGACCAGCTCAGTCTCATGATCTAGACGGCATGTCGTCCCTCTGAACCGGATCAGTCACATGGCCTTCAAGACAGTCGAGAGTATTTTGCAGCCTGACCCGCGCTTTGCCGATCTCTTAGATAAACAGCGGATCGGTCGAGAACGGCGCGGGCGCCGGGTCGAACAGGAAATCATCTTGGTCGAGGAAAACCTCCTGCCCGGCATTCACGAAGACCGAGATATTCCCGCGCACCGAGGTGATCGTCGTTTCGAATTCCTCGTTGACGATCGACAGGTCGGAGAATTGCAGGCCGCTGCCGCGCAGGTCGAACAGGTCCGAACCATCCTGGAAGCCGGACACCGTGTCGCCGAAGAAGCTGCCTTCCTCGCTCCAGCGCCCGGTTCCGCTGTAGACGAACAGATCCTGCGCATTGTCCAGCTCGAAACCGAACTCGTCGCGTCCGGCCTCCATCTGGTCGTCGGCCGCACCGCTGATCAGCCAATCCGAGCCGCCTTCCCCGTTCATGGATGTGCCGACCGCGCCGGCATGCAGCTCGTCGTTGCCGGCCTCGCCCGCAGCGTGTTGTCGAAGTTGTTGAAGGAGGTGTCGCTGCCGAACATGACATCGTCGCCCTCGCCGCCAAACGCCGTGCCGCCGCCGTCGCTCGTCGCCAGCGTCAGTCGGTCATTGCCCGCGTCGCCAAACAGATTGTCGAAGCCGCCCGGACCGCCATCGAGGATATCGTCGCCGGCGCCGCCATGGACCTCGTCATCGCCAGCAAGCGCAGTGACTTGGTCATTGCCGCCGGCCGCGAAGATCCGGTCGTCGCCCGGCGTGCCGGTGATGACATCATCGCCATTCGTGCCCGCGATGACGAAATCGGTGCTGTATGCTCCTACCCTACCGTGGCAGGCTCAGATCACATCATTCCCGTGACAATGCCGAGCGCACGCCTTTCGTCAGAGCGTCGAGCCCTTGCGCGACTTTTCCTGCTGGACAAGTTCCTGAAGGAGTTGGTGAGCAAGGGTCTCATGTGCCACCCGCGGGTTCGTTTCGGCGGATTTGCTGCCGTAGGTTGTTGTGACGATCAGCATCTTTCGGTCAACTTTGAAGGTCCCCGAGTAGGTTCTTCCGTCGATCTTGATGTGGATCGCATGGCCTGACATGGAAACCTGATATGCCTCGTGAATGAGAACTCGCCCACGCCTCCCCAAGAGCATACTTCCACAAGGGACAGGAGACCACACTCAACGAAGTGTGCCAAGATATCGGGCAGGTAGCCGTTGCGGCCGAGCCATTCGATAAGGCGATCGAGCGGAGCGCTCTCGTCGCTCTTGCCGACCGCTATGCCAGGCACGTTTTCAATGAAGATCAACTCGGGGCCGAACCGCTCGAGTGGGAATCGGCGGGGCTGGCGGGCTACGCTCCACGATGATGGGCACCATGTCTACGCTAGCCCTCCAAATTGCCGCAGAGTGATTGGCCCGGTTCAGCTCGGCTTCGCGCTCAGGAATCGAATTTAACGTGCGACGCCTTTGGCCGTCTGCCGCGAAAATGTCCGACGCCATCGAACTACCTAGTAGTATGGGCCGACGATGAAGCGCCGAGTGAGCGGGACCGTTCAGGGGGTCGCCCGTAGATTAGTGACTTATGCCTGTTGACCGACTTCCCGGAGAATGCGCCGCAGCCACTGATGGCCCGGATCAGCATCGTGCCTTGAGTGCCATGTCTGCACCACCCGGAACTGGGGAATGTCGATCGGCGGCGGGAAGAGCCTGAGGGGTAGGCGGCCGGCAAGCGGCGTAAAGAGGCGGCGTGGTTCCGTCGCCACGAGATCGGAGGCGTCCACCAGCATTGGGGCCATCAGGAAGTGTCCGACGGTTACGGCCACATTTCGCTTGAGCCCTCTTTCCGCCAGCACGGCGTCGACATAGCCGCTCGGATTGCCCCTCATCGAGACCTGAATGTGGCGAAGGGCCAAATATCRGTCGAGATCGAGCGGTTCGCCGAGATTGGGGTGGTCGCCGCGGCCGGCGCAGATGAAGTCTTCTTCGTAGAGCAGTTCCTCCCGCATGTGTGTCGGCGGCTCCGGAAAGTTGCCCGCGATCAGTTCGACCGTTCCATCCTCCAGCATCGGCAGGCCGACGCTCCGGCTCGTATTGCGGGCGACGAGAGACAGGCCCGGCGCCTCTTGGTCGAGGCGTGCGGTCAGGCGAGGCAGAAGCACGAAGGCGGCATAGTCCGAGAGACCGAGGACGAACTGCCGTGTGCTCGCGGTCGGGTCGAAAGCACGCCCGCCACGCAGTACGCCTTGCACCTGCTCGAGGATAGATCGCACGTTCGGCGCGATGTCTTGGGCCAGCGAAGTCGGCACCATGCCACGCGGCGAGCGGACGAAGAGTGGATCGCCGAACAAAGCACGCAGCCGGTTGAGCGCGTGGCTCACGGCCGGCTGGGTCAGCCCGATCCGTTCGGCTGCGCGCGTGGCATGACCTTCTGCAAACACGGCATCGAACACCACCAGCAGATTCAGATCGATATTGGCAAGATGAACCGCATTCATGACGATGATATTATTAATGAATTGGATTTATCGCAATCGTTCAGCGATGAATCTCTGATAGGGGCACGGGGCGGCGGCTCTATCGCGCCGCATGGCCGAAGTCATGCCCCCCGAAACCCTCTTCATGAAGCGGCTTGATGGGAGCCCAGCAGACCATGGCTCAAGACGCAAACGGCGAGCGTTTCGAACGCGGCATGAAGGTTCTCCAGCGGATCGGCGGCGAGGGTTTTGACTTGCCGATCAAACGCCTTGCAGAGGCGTCGCCGGACTTGGCGCGTTTTACGGTCGAATATTCTTATGGCGATATTCTCTCCCGCCCGGGACTGAGTTTGCCGCTACGGCAGATTTGCACCGTCTCTTGTTTGATGGCGCTGGGCAGCGTCAAACCGCAGCTCAAGTTTCATATGACAGGCTTCCTCAACGCCGGCGGGAGACCGCAGGATTTGGTCGAGTTGCTGTTCGTATCCGTGGCGGTTCTCGGCTTCCMCTCCGCCGTCGTTTCGATCGCCCTGGCGCGCGAGATCTTCCAGGAGCGAGGCATCACCTTCGAGGCCCCGCCACCGGCAAGCGACGACGGAACGCAGCGATACCGGCGCGGACTGGAAGCCCTCCTAGCGGTCAACGGCGAAGGCCATCTGCGGCCTCTTGAAGCGATCTCGCCGGACCTTGCACGCTGGTCGATTGAATTCGCCTTCGGCGAGTCGCTGGCGCGCGAGGGGTTGGAACCGAAGGCCAAGCACCTCGCCATCATTTCGATGCTGGCGGCGACCGGCAACCGCGACGACGCTCTCGATTTCCATCTCAAAGTCGCCCTCAAGCAGGGCCTGTCGCCTGCAGAGATTGCCGAGGCGCTAATGCAGCTTAGCGTCTATGCCGGATTTCCCGCCGCACTCAACGCCTTCGGTCTCGCCCAACGGGCCTTCTCGGCAGACCGCGGCGCTACAGCGATCACGGCGCCATCCGCGGCGGCACAACTGTCCGAGAGCCGGGAGTTGCGTCGGAAGCGCGGGCTCGCGACACTTGCACAGACCTCCGGAGCATCCGGTGAAACGGTCATCCGCAGCTTCGACGACATTGCACCGGATATCGGTCGGATGATCGTCGAGCACTCGTACGGCGACGTTTTCTCACGACCAGGCATCGATCCTATAATCCGCGAGCTGACGGCCTGCGCGGCCTTGGCGGCGGTCGCGACCACGACTACGGAAGCCCCGCTGCGTGTCCACATCAACGCGGCACTCAATGCCGGCGCGAGCCGCAAGGAGGTGCTCGAAACCCTCCTCAACCTCGTGCCCTACAGCGGCTATCCCGTCGTGCAACAGGCGGTGCGGATTGCCGGCGAGGAATTCGCCAAGCGCCCCGAATGAAGTGCTTGGTTGCCGCCGCATACGGCAACTTGCTCAGGGATCGTGCTGACTATCGGCCAGGCCGCCCGGCCATCGCCCGGATCGCACCTCGCCACAATTGTCGGCGCCATCTCGTCGCACGCCGCTCAGCCGGAAGCAGATCACCTTCCACCGTCGATTAGCCGGCCAGCGCCGGCCGCAAATGCGACGAGAACCTTCCGCAGCTGACTGACTCGGAGCGATGGCGCCCGCCCACGAGCTCGAGCCGGAAATCGTCCGGCTGACGGAGAAATGCCCTCCGTAATAAGGGACGGCGAGGCTTCAGGATTGTCTTGGGAGAGCGGCATGGATTGTCGCTCCGAAGTCGCCGTGGAAACGCGATCGAGCAGCCGTGCGCTGTTCAGGCCGGTATGGGATTCGGACTCGCAAAGTGGCAAGCTGCGCTTTGCCCAGGCATCACTTCGCGCAATGCTGGGCGTTCTGCCTTGCAAATGTCCTGCACCAGCGGGCAGCGGGTGTGAAAACTGCACCCCGTAGGAACGCGTGTCGGGCTGGGGACGTCGCCCTCGAGAATGATGCGCCTGGCCTTGAAATCCGGGTCCGGCTCAGGGGCCGCCGACAGGAGGGCCTGGGTGTAGGGGTGTTGCGGGGCCGAATAGATCTGCTCCTTGTGCCCGATCTCAACGACGCGTCCTAGATACATCACCATGACCCGGTCAGCGATGTGCCGGACCACGGCAAGGTCATGGGCAATGAAGAGATATGTGAAGCGCTTCTGCTCCTGCAGGTCCTGCAGAAGATTGACGATCTGTGCCTGCACGGAGACGTCCAAGGCGGAGACCGGCTCATCCGCCACGACGAAACTCGGATCAACCGAAATGGCCCGGGCAATGCCGATCCGCTGACGTTGGCCGCCCGAGAACTGGCGCGGCTTCCGGTCCATGAAGCTGGGCGATAGTCCGACCTGGTTCAGAAGTTCCGCGACCCGCTCCCGTTTCTCCCGTCGGTTGCGAACAAGGCCGAAAGCCTCGAGCGGTTCGGCGACGATGTCGGCAATGCTCCTGCGCGGGCTCAGGGACCCGTAGGGATCCTGAAACACCATTTGTGCTCTTTGGCGCATCTGCCGCATCTCGCTTCGCGAGAGCGTGTTGATGTCCGTTCCCTCGAAGAAGACGCTGCCTTCCGTCGCATCGATCAAGCGCAGCAGCAGCCGTCCCATGGTGGACTTGCCGCAGCCGGACTCCCCGACGACCGCGACGGTCTCGCCGCGATTGATCGAAAAGGACACGCCGTCCACGGCACGGACGCTGCTGCCCTTCGATCTGCGGAAAAGGCCGCCGGCCTCGCCAAAGGTCTTGCTGAGATTCTCGGTCCGGATAAGCGGCTCGATCATTGGACGGCCTCCGCCTTTGCTGTGACCCAGCAGGCCGCTGTATGGCTCTCGCCGAAGCGGAACATCGGCGGCATTTCCCTGGCGCATTCGTCAACCCGCAGCGAACATCGGGAATAGAACGGGCAGCCCTGCTTGACGGTGCCGGGCAATGGCACCGAGCCGGGAATCTGGAACAGGCGTCGGCGCTGATCCCTGAGGTGGGGGATCGATTCCAGCAGACCGCGCGTATAGGGATGACTTGGCCTGCGGAAAATCGATCGCACGTCGCCGTCTTCCACGACACGACCGGCATACATGACGATCACCCGTTCGCAGACATCGGCAATGACGCCCAGATCGTGCGAGATCAGGAGGATTGCCGTGTTCGTCGCGGACCGAACCCGCTTCATCAGTTCGAGCACCTGGGCCTGGATCGTGACGTCGAGCGCGGTTGTCGGCTCGTCGGCGATCAACAGCTTGGGGCTGCATGCGAGCGCCATCGCGATCATCACGCGTTGGCGCATCCCGCCCGAGAACTGGTGAGGATAGGCGTCGACCCGGCCCGCGGCATCGGGAATCCCCACAAGGTTCAGCACCTCGATCACCCGGCGCCGCCGCGCTTCGCGATCGAGCGCGGAATGGAGCACGATGGCTTCGCCGATTTGATCGCCAATGGTCATCAGGGGGTTGAGCGAACTCATCGGCTCCTGAAAGATCATCGCGATTTCGCGCCCGCGGATATCGGGCATTTTCGCTCGGGGCAGATCGAGAAGATTGACCCCGTTCAGCTCGACCCGGCCCTGCACAATCCGGCCCGGCGGCTCGGGGATCAGCCGCAGGATCGACAGCGACGTGATCGACTTCCCCGACCCGGACTCGCCGACGATGCCAACGGCGCCGCCGGCCTCGATCTCGAAACTCACGCCATTGACGGCACGGATGGGATTGGTCTTGGGACCGAACTCGACCGCCAGATTCTCTACTTTCAGAAGAGGTGGCGTCATTGAGCAGTCTCCGGATCGAGCACGTCGCGGGCCGCATCGCCGATCAGGTTGAAGGCCAGGACGACCATCGTGATGGCGAAGCCCGCTCCGATGATCGGCCAGGGGGAGCCAAAGATGTTCCCCAAGCCGTCGCGGATGATGTTGCCCCAGCTCGGATTGGGCGGCTGGGTGCCGATCCCGAGGAAGCTGAGGGAGGCCTCGAGCCGAATGGCCGATGCGACCCACAGCGTCATCAGCACCACGATGGGCGCCGAGATATTCGGGAGCACATGCCGGACGATGATCATGGGCGTGGTGACCCCCGCGGCGATGGCCGCTTCAACATAGGGTTCCTGCTTGACCGCGAGCGTCGAGGCCCGCGCCACGCGGGCAAAGCCCGGCACGAACGCGATGGTTATCACCGCCACGACGTTCCAGAAGCCGCCGCCGAGCACGGCTGCGATCATGATAGCGAGCAGCAGCTCCGGGAATGCCAGCAGGAGGTCGATGATCCGGGTCACCAGACGATCGATCATCCCGCCGAAATACCCGGCGGCGACGCCAAGTGCGGTACCAACGAGCGCAGCCAGCGTCGGAGAGATCAGACCGAAGATCAGCGAATTGCGTGATCCGAAGATCAGGCGCGACAGCACGTCTCGTCCGAACTGATCCGTGCCGAGCCAGTGTTCCGCCGACGGGTATGAGTTGATCGCGAGATAGCTCTGCGCCAGCGGGTCATAAGGTGCAATCGCGGGCGCCAGAACGGCGATGGCAAGGAAGACCGCGATGATGATCGTCGCCAGGATCGTGGAGGGCTGGCCCAGGATGATGCTGCGCAGCAATCCGAAGCGTGGCTCTTCCGGCGCGAGAACATGGGTCTGTTCCGTGGCAAGCGTCATCACTTCACCCGAATTCTGGGATCGACCACGATGTAGGCGAGGTCGACCAGCAGGTTGATCAGAACAACAAAGAAGGCGAACACCACGACGCCCGCCTGGATGACTGGATAGTCCCGCTTGGCGATTGCGCTGATCAGGACTTCCCCGATGCCTGGCCGGTTGAAGACCAGCTCGATCGCGACCGACCCAGACAGCGTCGCCAGAAGACTGAGCCCCAGCCCGGTCGTGATCGGCAGCAAGGCGTTGCGCAGCCCGTGCCGATAGATGACGCGGTTCTCTCGTGCGCCTTTCGCCCGTGCCGTGCGGATATAGTCCTTGCCAAGGACCTCGAGCAGTGAGGTCCGTGTCAACCGGCCGAGGAAGGCCGTCTTGACCATGGCGAGTGTCACCGCCGGCAGAAACACGTGGTACATGCGGTCGAAAAATCCGGTGCCCCCGCCATTGATCGGGAACCAGCCGAGGGTCAGGGCAAACACGATCAGCAGGAGCGCCCCGAGATAGAAGTCGGGGATCGCGTACCCGATGAGGGAGAACACGCGAACGCCGGCGTCGGGGAGCTTGTTGCGGTTGACGGCCGCGACCACCCCGAGCGGAATCCCGACGAGCAGCCCCATCCCCGTCGCGACAAGCGTCAGCTCGATCGTGTAGGGCAGATTATCGGCCAGCAGCCGGAGGACCGGCGTTCGATCGATCAGGGACTGCCCGAAATCGAGCGTCAGCATGTCCCAGATGAAGGTGAGGTACTGCTGCCAGAGGGGCGCATTCAGCCCCATTTGCTCGCGAAACAGCGCAAGCTGTTCCGCGGTCGCATAGTCGCCGAGGGCGACGAGTGCCGGGTCCCCAGGGAGCAGGCGCAGCGCGATGAACACGAGCGTCAGCACCAGCAGGACCGTCGGCACGGCATCGAGCAGTCTCGCTCCGATGACACGCAGCATGGTCTGCCCCTTTAGACGCGCGTGGCCTTGTTCAAACGCCAATAGGCGTAGCCAGACTTGACCGGGAATCCGATGTTCACACGCGGATTGCGCGCTATGACATAGGAGAGCGTGACAATCCCAAGGAGCGGCAGATCACGCAGAACCTGCTTCTCGATGTCCTGGATGAGCGCGATACGCTTGTTGAAATCGGGCTCGTCCTGAGCCTTTTCGATGAGTGCGTCGA
>NZ_JBFTRC010000230.1:0-8330 GCF_056399325.1 Allobosea sp. 01N443 | reverse complement strand
GCCGTCCACGTTTCTCTTTCTGTCTTCAGTTTTCAAACAGCGGTGCGTCTAACAAAGACAAGCAGGCCAACCGATCTCTCGGCTACAAGGCCCGAAGCTCTCATGAAGCGCAGTAGAGCGGCCCCGCCAGCGGCGGCGCCGTCTCGATGAGCAGTGTTTAAGCGAATCAGGTTTCGGGTGTCAACAGCCGATTCGCATTTTGTTGAAAACGTCGATTCGTCCGCGCGACGGCCCCGGTTCTGTGTGGCATGTCTCCGGCATCCCAGCCGTGGCGGTCGGCCCTTACCTGTATTAGATTGATCGCGGACCAACGAAGCGGGCTGCCGAGCGGCCCCGGGTTCGCACTGCCTGAGCCGCGGCGCTTCAGTCGCGTAGAACCACGAACCGAGCCTGCGTGCCTTTCTATTCGCCAGGAATATGTCCTGCGGAGGAGCGCCATGTTCAACAGACGGCAAATGCTCAAAGCGGCGGGGCGCGCCGTGCTGGGGCTGGGGGTGGCAGTGGGCGAGGGCGCAGGTCTTGCTGCCTTCGCGGCCGAAACGGTGAGGCTACCCTTTGACAATGGCGAGCGGTCGCTCGTCGCTTATCCCGGCAAACGCCCGCTGATTGAATTGACGGCGCGCCCGCCCCAGCTCGAAACCCCGTTCGGCGTCTTCAATGACGGGCTTCTGACCCCGAACGATGCGTTCTTCGTGCGCTATCATCTGGCGGATATCCCGATCGAGATCGATCCGGACGCCTTCCGCATCGCGATCACGGGCAAGGTCGACAAGCCGTTATCGCTCTCGCTTCAGGAACTGAAGACGGGGTTCGAGCCAGCCGAGATCATCGCCGTGAACCAGTGCTCCGGTAACAGCCGCGGCCTGTTCGATCCGCGCGTCGCCGGCGGCCAGCTCGCCAACGGTGCGATGGGCAATGCACGCTGGAGGGGCGTGCCGCTCAAGGCTGTGCTCGACAAGGCGGGTGTCCAGGCCGGGGCGGTGCAGGTGTCCTTCGACGGCCTCGACGGGCCGATGATCCCCGACACGCCGGATTTCATCAAGGCGCTCGACATCGACCATGCCGGCGACGGCGAGGTCATGCTGGCCTACGCCATGAACGGCGAGGATCTGCCCTGGCTCAATGGTTTCCCGGTGCGCCTGGTGGTGCCGGGCTATTTCGGAACCTATTGGGTCAAGCATCTCCGCGAGATCGCTGTGCTCGACAAGGCCTTCGATGGGTTCTGGATGACGTCGGCCTATCGCATCCCCGCCAATGCCTGTGCCTGCACCGAGCCCGGCAAGGCGCCGACCGCGACCGTGCCGATCAACCGCTTCAGCGTCCGCTCCTTCATCACCAGCGTGCAGAACGGGGCAACGGTGAGGGCCAATGCAGATGTCATGCTGCGCGGCATCGCCTTTGACGGCGGCTATGGCGTCACCGATGTCGCGATTTCGCCGGATGGTGGGAAAACCTGGCTTGCGGCGACGCTTGGCGAAAATCTCGGAAAATACTCTTTCCGCGAATGGAAGGCAGCGGTCCGGCTGCCCAAAGGTGAGCATGTGCTGATGGTCAGGGCGACCAGCCGGATCGGCCAATCGCAGCCGATCGAGCCCTTGTGGAATCCGGCGGGCTATATGCGCAATGTCGTCGAGACGACGCGCGTGACGGCCGCGTGATGGAGGTGGTCATGACCTTGCGCTTCATTGGGGCGTCGGCTTTYGGGCTCTGCCTTGTCGGCGTGGCGTTGGCCGGGGTGGCGTTGGCAATGCCGAAAACCTATCAACTGCCCGCTGAAACGGCGGTGCTCAAGCCGGGCCCCGGTCCCGGCTTCGAGGCGGCGAAGAACAACTGCATGTCGTGCCACTCGGTCGACTACGTCAACTTCCAGCCGCCGAAGAAGGGGCAGGCCTTCTGGGACGCCGAGGTGCAGAAGATGATCAAGGTCTACCGCGCCCCGATCGACGAGGCCGATGCCAAGGCGATCGCCGAATACCTGGCCAAAACCTATTGAGGAACGAAGGGCCGCGCGTCTCGGTTGCGACGGGCCTGACTGTGATCCCGGCTTCACGATGCACGATCAAGCCGCGCAAAGACCCCGTCGCCGCCGCGTCCTCCAGAAACCCGGCACTCTGCCGGCAAAGCCGTCAATCCGGCAGTCGGACCGTGGCGTTGACGCGCTCCACGTCGCTGCGGGAGAGCGCGATATCTGACAATGCACGGTCATCCATGCGGTAGAGCGCGCGTGCGCTGGCTTTGGCGTTGAGCCAGGTTTCAAGACGGAGCAGCAGGCGCGACAGGCCGTGAATCGACGGTGCGGCAGGGAGTGGCAGAAGGTTTTCTATGGCTGGCCTGGTCGACATGACGGCCTCCCTTGTCTCAGGTTTCGCCAGCAAATCTGCTCCTTGCCTGGGGTCCAAGCAAATGCGAACTTCTTGGCTTCAGCCCAAGGTTTCCTTCGCTTCCCCATGACGCGCCGCCACCTTCCGCCCTTGACCTCTCTGCGCGCTTTCGAAGCCGCGGCCCGGCACCTCAACTTCGAGAAGGCCGGGGACGAACTCGCCGTCACCGCCAGTGCGGTCGGCCAGCAGGTGAGATCGCTTGAGGCCTGGCTGCGCCGCCCTCTCTTTACGCGCCTGCCGAGCAAGGGCGTCGCCCTGACGGCGGTCGGGGAACGCTATGCCGCGACCGTTTCGCTGCTGCTCGATCAGCTCAACGAGGCCACGGCGCGCGCCTTACGGCCTGATGCGCCCGGTATTCTGACTGTCAGCACATTGCCGACCTTCGCCCTCACTTGGCTGATCCCCCGCCTCGGTTCGCTGAAGGAGCGTCACCCCGATCTTGAGGTGCGCGTTTCGATCTCGACGGGTTTGACCAATTTCGACGGCGAGGATGTGGACGTGGCGATCCGCTCCGGCCGCGGCCTCTATCCCGGCCTGCGCTCGGACCTGCTGATGGAGGAGAATTTCTTTCCGGTTTGCAGCACCACCCTGCTCGGTGATCCCGACCGGCCCCTGCAGGAGCCCGCTGATTTGCGCCATCACACGCTGCTGCATGAGATCCCGGATGGAATACTCGATTATGTCACCTGGCCGCGCTGGCTGTCCGCGGTTGGGCTGCCTGACATCGATGCGACGCGAGGGCCGAGCTTCTCGCACATGTTCCTCGCCTTGCAGGCGGCCGCTTCGGGCCAGGGCATAGCCCTCGCCACCAATGTCCTGATCGGGGACTATCTTGATGCGGGTCGCCTCGTCCGGCCCTTCCCGCATCAGGTCAGAGGGCCACATCAATATTATCTGGTCTGCCCCGAGATCTCCGCCGAAAGGCCGGCCATTGCGGCCTTTCGGGCCTGGATATGGGGCGAAGCTGCCGCCCATCGCGCGGTGGTGACACCATGACCTGCGATCCCGGAAGGGCGTAGGCTGCGCCGCGATCCAGGGCGGCCGGAATGAGCGGATCGTCTCGCCGGAACCTGGCAAGCACCCTCTCGTCCAGGGGGACTTCGAATGCGCGCAACCTCGCGGCAATGTTGCTGCGTCAGGAGAGGCTGGGTCAAAGCGAGCCTGTCCTAGCCATGCGCATTCTCCTGGTGGAAGACGAGCCGGAAATGGCGGCGGCGCTCCGCGCAGCCCTGGCCCAGCACGACATGGTCGTCGACCATGTCACCACGCTGGCGGAAGGGGAGGAGGCGATCGCGACTGCGGCGCACAGCGCAATTCTGCTCGACCGGCAATTGCCGGACGGCGACGGCCTGACGCTGATCCCGAGGCTTCGTGCCCGCAAGCAGATCGCGCCGGTGATCGTGCTGACCGCGCGGGGCGACCTCGGGGACCGGGTCAAGGGCCTGGACATCGGAGCCGATGACTATCTCGCCAAGCCGTTTGCGATCGACGAGTTGCTGGCTCGGCTGCGAGCCGTGCTCCGCCGTGCGCCGGTGATGGCTCCCGATCGGATACGGGCAGGGCGCCTCGACTATGATTGGCATGATCGCTGCGCGACCATTGATGGGGTTGGGCTCGATTTGCCGCGCCGGGAGCTGCTGGTGCTGGAGGCTCTTCTGCGCCGACGTGGGCGCACGGTGCAGCGTGCCGCGCTGGAGGAGGCGGTCTACGGCTTCGATGACGAAATCCAATCGAATGCGCTCGACATGCATGTGTCGAACCTGCGTCGGAAGCTGACGAAGGCGGGGGCCGGCCTCGAGATTCACGGAATTCGCGGCGTCGGTTATCTCCTCAAACACGCGGCATGACCTGGCCGCGCGCGCATTCGCTGAAATGGCGCCTCGTCCGGCGCCTCCTCGCGTTGCAGGCCGCGACGCTCTCGCTGCTCGTCGTCCTGGTCATCGGTGCGCTCTACCTCGGCGGCCATCTGTTCAATTTCGAATCCGAGGATGTGACGGTCGATGTGCTGAAGAGCGCGGTCACGCGCGATCCTGCCGGCAGGCTTGTCCTGCAAACGACGCCGGCGCTGGCGAAGCTGCGGTCGGATGTTCCCGATCTCTGGTTCATCGTGCGCGACCGGCTTGGCCATACGCTGACCGAGGGAGCTCCGCCGCCCCATTTCGCACGCATCGACGACGCGCTCGACGATGTCGGGGTTGCGAGGCTCGGCTGGAATCTTGGCGATCCCCCGCGCACGAATGCACTGATCCGCTGGGTCGATGGCGCCGCGGGGCAGATCCAGATTGCAACCGGACCGGGGGAAGAGGCGCCGCTGAGCTGGCTCGTTCAGGGGCTCCTGATCGTCTTCATGAGCTTCGTTCTTCCGGCCCTTGTGGTCATGGGGCTGGCGACGATCATTGCGACGCCCATCGTCGTGCGCAGGGCGCTTGCCGGCCTTGGAAAGGTAGCGGAGCAGGCCGAGCGGATCGATATCGAACGGCACGGCGAACGCCTGCCGACCGACGCCACCCCGAGCGAATTGACCCCGGTCGTCGCTGCGGTCAACCGCGCCCTGCAGCGGCTCGACGAAGGCCATGTGCGGCACAAGCGTTTTCTCGGTGATGCTGCACATGAGCTGCGGACGCCGATCGCGATTTTGCAGACGCGGCTCGATATCCTGCCGGATACGGCTCAGCGGGCGCGGCTTTACGAAGACGTAGCGCGGCTTGCCGTCATGGCGGAGCAGTTGCTCGACCTGCAACGGATCGATCACAGCACCAAGGATTTTGCCAGGATCGACGTCGTGACGATCGGCCGGCGTGTCGCCGCCGATCTCGCGCCGCTGGCGATCGCCTCAGGCTATCAGGTGGCCTTCGAGGCTGAGGCCGACCAGGTTGCAGCATGGGGCGACCAGTCCGCGCTTGAACGGGCGCTGGCCAACCTCGTGCAGAACGCAATCCAGCACGGCGGACGCCACGGCACGATCACGATCGCTGTCGGGCGCGAGCGGACGATCGAGGTCGCCGACGAGGGGCCTGGCGTGCCCGTCGATCAGCGCGACCGCATTTTCGAGCCGTTCTGCCGGCTGGCGCCGCGCGAGCGGGGAGCGGGATTGGGGCTGCACCTCGTCCAGGAGATCGTTCGGCGCCATTCCGGCCAGATCACCGCCCTCGACCCGGCCGCGTCCGGCGCGCGCTTGCGGATTACATTGCCGCCGCCCGCGGTTGATCCCTCCTGCCAGGGCATAATGCTGACATAACCCACGCGGGCGAGATGTCGCTGGCCAGCGAATGGTCACGCATCGTGCGGAGACGTTGTCGCGGCTGAGAAGGCCGGCATCGTTGAAAGCCTGTTTCCTGACTGTTGCTGCTCGCTGCGGGCGTGTCGCCAGAGCGCGGCGCCCCCTCTTGATGACGGCGATGCTTGCGCTCTGGACTGCAGCGTGTGCCGCGCCCGCCAACCTGCCCTCGAACGCGCCGCTAATGCATGATCCCGCTCCCGCAGTGCGGCTGTCTGCGGGAGTTCCGGCGCGCACCGGCGTGATCCTCGCATTCTCGGGCGGAGGAGCGCGGTCCGCGGCCTTCGGATATGGCGTGCTGTCGGCATTGGCCGAACAGCCGTCTCCGGGCGATGAGACGCGCAGGCTCGCCGACGATATTGGCGTGGTCGCCGGTGTCTCCGGTGGAGCCATTCTTGCCGCCCATCTGGCCCTGCACGGGCCGCGAGCCTTGCCCGAGTTCCGCCGCGCCTTTCTCGACCAGGACGCAGAAGCGTCGCTGCGCATGGCCTATACGCCCGAGAACCTGCTGCGCGCCTATCATGGCGGCGTGAATGATCTCTCCGGTCTTGCGGCCTGGCTGGATGCCAGCCTCTATGGCGGCGCGACGATGGGCGATCTCGGTCAACGCGGACGACCAAGGCTGCTGCTGCACGCGACGGATCTCTACAATCGGGCGCCGTTCCCGTTCGATCGGGCGAGCTTTCGCTCGATCTRCAGCGACTATGACCGCTTTCCCCTGGCGCACGCGGTCGCGGCCTCGTCCGCGGTGCCGGTCGCCTTCGCTCCGGTCGTCCTCCAGAATTTCACCGGGGACTGCCCCGTTGCCCGAAATGCGCCGGCCGCGGTCCGCCATCCTACCGGGAGCTCCGAGTTCGACAGGCATGTTGCGGAATCCCAGGCGCGATACGCCAGTGCGCCGGATCTCCGCTATCTCAAGCTGCTTGACGGCGGCCTCGTCGACAATCTTGCGGTGCGAAATCTCATCAGGTCGCTCAAGCAGCCTGCGCCGGAACCTCTGGGCATCGCTGCCGCGCGGCATCTCGAGCGCCTGATCATCATCGTGGCCGACGCCTCCACGCGTGTCGGTGGCGAGATGTCCAGCGCAGTCGAGGGCCCGACAGCGCCGTCGGCGATCGTTGCGGCTGCCGATGCGATGATCGATAGCGCCAGCCGGATGAGCCTTGACGCGCTGGAAGGGGAGGCTGCRCACTGGCGTGACCGGCTGGTTCGCTGGCGCTGCGGCAGGGCAGGAGCACAGGCCGGGTGCGGAAGGCTCGATGTCAGCGTGGTGCGGTTGTCCCTCGCGGATGTGAGCGGGCAGGCAGAGAAGGCTCACATTCTCCAACTGCACAACACGCTCAGCCTGAAATCCGGCGATGTCGATTTTCTCGCGGGCCTGGGGCGAACCTTGCTGCTCGGCAACGAAGGTTATCGCAGCTTCATCAAACCGGCGCGGCGCGATGGCCCGCCCCACGGCTGAATGCCTTCGGCAACAGCAGAGCCCGGCAATCCCAACCCGCCGTTTTCTTCTCTGCCGGCTCGCGCGCTGCGTCGTGGTGGGCCGGGGCCGCTATTGGCTGCGCTGCTGTCGCGCCGGGAGGGCCTTGATGGAGGGATGTCGGTTGGGTGCGAAGACGCCTACCCCCCCTGCTGCGCAGAGAGCTCTCCCCGCCGGCTATACCGAGCTGAGCAGAATGCTGGTTTCGCTGTTGAGGATGCCGTCGATGGTGCGGACTTCGCGCAGCACGCGATCGAAATCGCTGAGGCTGGAGGCGCGGATCTCTGCGATCAGGTCCCAGGTTCCATTGGTCGTGTGCAGCGAATGCAGTTCCGGCAGGCCGCGCATCTGCCGGATCACCGCGGTCGTCGAGCGGCCTGTGACCTCGATCATCATGATCGCCCGAATGGCCTTGTCGTCATAATCCTGCCGGGAGCGCACGGTGAAACCGAGCACCGCGCCCGACTCGATCAGCCGGTCGAGGCGGGTCTGCACCGTTGCGCGCGAGACGCCGAGAATGGTCGCGAGCTTCGAGATCGGGGCGCGCCCGTCCTCTCGTAGCGCTGCGATCAGGCGGTGATCGAGCTCGTCGAAGATATGCATGGCAATCTGTCTATTCGAAGTGAGCGATTTGATCGGTAAATTGCACATATCTGAACTTGTTCGCAATTCAGTGTGCAAATTGCATTGGCTAGAATGCCCTCCATTCCAGAAAATATCGCAGGAGGGCCGACCAATGGTTCAGTATGTAGGCGTCGAGAACATGGTTCGGCTGATCGCTGCCATCGGCATCGAGCCTTATCTGATTGGCCTTGCGGGCTACATCGAGGAGGATTTTCGGCGCTGGTCCCTGTTCGAGAAAGCGCCGCGCGTCGCCAGCCATTCTGCCGACGGCGTGATCGAGCTGATGCCGACCAGCGACGGCGAGCTCTACGGCTTCAAATATGTCAACGGCCACCCCAAGAACACGCGCACCGGCCTGCAGACGGTGACGGCCTTCGGCGTCCTCTCCGATGTCGAGACCGGATATCCGCGCCTGCTCTCCGAAATGACGATCACCACGGCGCTACGGACCGCGGCGACCTCGGCCGTCGCCGCCCGCTATCTCGCCCGTGAGGATGCCGCGGTGATGGCGATCATCGGCCTCGGCTCCCAGTCGGAGTTCCAGGCGCTGGCCTTCAAGGCGCTGAAC
>NZ_JBFTRC010000229.1:0-8358 GCF_056399325.1 Allobosea sp. 01N443 | reverse complement strand
TCAGGATACAGTCGGTGCCCCAGGCGCGAGCCTCGAAGACCTGATAGGGGTCATAGAGGAAATCCTTGCGCAGGGCGGGAAGGCCGCTTGCCGCGCGCGCCTGCTGCAGGAATTCCGGCTGTCCCTGGAAAGAGGGGGCATCGGTCAGTACGGACAGGCAGGCCGCGCCGCCATCGGCATAGGCGCGTGCCAGCGATGGCGGGTCGAAATCGGCGCGGATCAGCCCCTTGGACGGGCTGGCCTTCTTGATCTCGGCGATCAATGCAGGCTTGCCGGCCGCGTGTTTCGCGGCAAGCGCGGCCGTGAAGCCACGCACGGGGCCGGCAGCCAGGGCGCGCTGCTCGATCTCCGCCTGGGAAACCGCGGCCTTGGCTGCGGCGATCTCCTGACGCTTATAGGCCTCGATGCGGGCGAGGATGTCGCTCATGACGTCCTCACGCGTTCGAGCTGGCGATAAGTGCGGTCAGCGTCGCCTTGGCCTTGCCGCTGTCGATCGCCGAGGTCGCGCGGGCGAGGCCGTCGCGCAGATCACCGGCCTGACCGGCCACGACGAGCGCGGCGGCGGCATTGAAGGCCGCGATATCGCGGAAGGGCGTCTTCTTGCCGTCGAGAACCGCGCGGAGCGCCTCGGCATTCTGCGCCGGTTCACCGCCGCGCAGATCCTCGGGCTTTGCACGGGCCAGGCCGACATCGTCCGGGCTGATCGAGAAACTCTCGATCTTGCCCTTGTCGAGCGCGACGACGCGGGTCGGGCCGGTGGTGGTAATCTCGTCAAGGCCGTCAGAGCCGTTCACGGCCCAGATGCGGTCGGAGCCCAGAGCAGACAGCACGCGCACCATCGGCTCGAGCCAGGTCTCTGAGAAGGCGCCGACGAGCTGCCTCTTGACACCGGCCGGGTTGGAGAGCGGCCCGAGCAGGTTGAAGATGGTGCGGGTGCCGAGTTCTGTGCGCACCGGCGCTACATGCCGCATCGAGGCGTGATGGGTCGGCGCGAACATGAAGCCGACGCCGGCCTCGGCGATGCAGCGCTCCGTGCCCGCGGGCTCGAGCCCCACCTTGACGCCGAGCGCGGTGAGCACGTCGGCCGCTCCGGAACGTGACGAGGCGGCGCGATTGCCATGCTTGGCGACCGGCACGCCGCAGGACGCGGTGATGATCGCGGCCAGCGTCGAGACGTTATAGGAGCCCGAAGCGTCGCCGCCGGTTCCGACGATGTCGATCGCGCCGGCCGGTGCTTTTACCGGCAGCATCTTGCCGCGCATGGCGCTGACCGCGCCGGCGATCTCCTCGACGGTCTCGCCACGGACGCGCAGCGCCATCAAGAAGGCGGCCGCCTGCGCATTGGTGACCTCGCCGGACAGGATGGTGTCAAAGGCATCGCGCGCCTCCTCGCGGGAGAGTGAGGCGCCGGTCGCCACCTTGGCGATGAAGGGTTTGAAATCGTCCATGGGTTCTTCGACGTCAGGCTGTTTCGGAAAGGGCGGCACGGTCCTGTGTCTGCGACCATCGTTCCGCCAGGCCGAGGAAATTGCGCAGGATCGTCGCACCCTGTTCGGAGGCGATGCTCTCGGGGTGAAACTGTACGCCATGCACCGGCAGGGAGCGGTGCGAGAGCGCCATGATTTGCCCGTCTTCCGTTGCGGCTTCGATCTCGAGCTCGGTCGGGCAGCTTTCTCGTGCCACGATGAGCGAGTGATAGCGCGTCGCCTGGATCGGCCCGTTGATGCCGTGAAAGAGGCCGCGGGCGTGATGGCCAATGGTCGAGATCTTGCCGTGCATCGGCAGCGGCGCGCGCACGATCTCGCCACCGAAGGCCTGACCGATGGTCTGCAGGCCGAGGCAAACGCCAAAGATCGGCTTCCTGTCGGCACCCTGGCGTACGAGGTCAAGGCAGATGCCAGCCTCGTTGGGGGTGCAGGGGCCTGGCGACAATACGATCGCGTCATGCCCTCCGCCCAGCGCCTCTTCGACGGCAAGGGCATCGTTGCGGCGAACCTCGACCTCCGCCCCAAGCCCGCCGATCAGGTGGACAAGGTTCCAGGTGAAGCTGTCGTAATTGTCGATCAGCAGGATACGCATTGCCGCTAACGAGATCTCCGGTCGCGATGATGGCAAGGTGGTCATGCCCGTTCGGGGGGCAAGTGGTCAAGTTATTGTCGGATCGTGGCTCCATCGCGATTGCGCTCGCAGCTCCGCTGGCGACAAGATGGCGGTGAAGAGACCGCGCAATCTTGCGGGGGCGTTCGGGTGGGGGCATGGCGATGTTGCGTCGGGCCGAGGCGATCAGGCACGTGCTGCTGGCCTCCGCGCTGTTCGGCCTGGCGGCATGCAATTCCGGGGAACGACCGCAAGCTCTGCCCGCGGAAGGCCTGTCGTCAGCCGAGGTCGTCGGATTCGGCACGATCCGCTTCTGGGGGGATGCGGTCGTCCCCACCACAAGCAAATATGTCGATACCCAATACCGGCAGATCGCCGCTTCGGGCTGTGGCAAATGCCAGGCGGCCGCAACATTTCTTGCGATTTCAGGTGGGAGCGGAGAGGGGGCCTATGGCGCGGGTTTCCTGAAGGGCTGGAGCGCACGCGGCGACCGGCCTCAATTCGAGGTCGTCACCGGGGTCAGTACTGGCTCGCTCGCTGCGCCCTTTGCGTTCCTCGGCTCGCACTATGACGGCGCCCTGGAGGAGATCTATACGCGCTACGGCGATAACGAGCTCTTTCGCAGCAAGGGAGTCCTCGGACTGTTTGGCGAGTCCCTCTACGACACGACGCCACTGCGCCACCTGGTCGAACGCTATGCGACCGAGCAATTGCTCGATGAAATCGCCGCCGAGCACCGCAAAGGCCGCCGTTTATTGGTCCAGACCACCAATCTCGATGCTCAGCGGCCGGTGATCTGGGACGTGGGCAGCATTGCCGCGAGTCAGCGGCCCGACCGGCAGAAGCTCTTTGTCGACATTCTGCTCGCTTCGGCAGCCATACCGGCGGTCTTTCCGGCCGTGCGCCTCAATGTCGAGAGCAACGGCAAGGTCTTCGACGAGCTTCACGTCGACGGCGGTGTCACCTCGCAGATCTTCTTTGCCCCACCGGGGCTCGATCTCAACGGGGCTGCCCGGCGCAACCTCGGTCAGGAACGCAGTCTCTCGCTCTATGTCATTCGCAACGGCAAGCTGGAGCCGGAATACAAGGCCAGCACCCAGACGGTGCCGGGGTTAGCCACACGCTCGATCTCGACGCTGGTGAAATACCAGGCGCTCGCCAATATCGCAGCGATCTCGGAGATGGCGAAGCGAATGCACGCGCGCTTCTCCTTCACCGCCATTCCCAAGAGCTTTCAAGGCAATCAGCGCTCCGAATTCGATACGGAGTACATGAAAGCCCTGTTCCAGCGCGGCTATGAGGAAGGTCGCAGCGGCAAGGCCTGGGAGACACAGCCGCCGCTCTCGCCGACGCTGGCCTCGCGCTGATCGCCAGCCTCTTGCGCCCCGCCGGTGCATAGGGCGTTCCAGTGCCGGATATAGGTCGCAAGCGCGTTGGCGATGACTGGGACCTCGCGTCCCGCGGCGTCGATCCAGGCCGACGGTGCTTCTGCCAGCCAGGAAATCGGCAGGTCGGGATCGAGTGCCTTGCCCTTGCTCGCCGTCATCATACCTGCCAGGAGATGTGTGCGTGGAAGTGCGAAGCTGGCGGGCAGGCGGCCGGCCAGTGCCCTGTCGAAATAGAGACAGGCGTCGAAATCGATCGCGTGCAGCGTACCGCCGGCCCCGCGCAGGAGATTCGGATTCGAGCGCGGCCGGTCGACATTGTGCAGGAAGCAATCCGCCTCCGCGATCGCCAGGAGACTCGCCGCATCGTCGGGGCCAAGGTCCGCGGCTGCGACCGGCGCGGTGTTCGGGATGAAAGCAACGCCGAGATTCCAGCCAAAGCTGCGCTGGATCATCTCGTCGAATTCGTCGGTGCCGACCATCCATGGGAAGCCGTGCGGCAGCAGCAGTGGTTTGGCATCGGGGACCGGTGCGCCGAGCAGCTTCGCGAAGCGCAGGGCAAGGAGCTCGATCAGCAGGCCACGAGGCCCTGGCCCGGCGCCGGCGAGCTTCAGGACATGCAGCCTGCCGTCGGTCGTCCGAACCAGGCAGGGGCGTGTGCTCGCATCACTGAAGACCCGCAGGATTTCGACGACCGTAGCGGCTGCGTCACCCCGGGGCTCCGGCGAGGCCACTATTGTCCCCGGCCAGCGCGCGCCGCGAACCGGATTGCTTCCTCCGCTGCCTTGAACAGGGCCTTGGCCTTGTTGATGCACTCGAGCTGTTCGGAAGCCGGGTTCGAATCATAGACGATGCCGGCGCCGGCCTGGACATGCATGCGGCCGTCCTTCACCACGGCGGTGCGCAGCACGATGCAGGTGTCCATTTCGCCATTGGCACCGAAATAGCCGATGCAGCCGCCATAGGCGCCGCGTGCGTCATGTTCCATCTCATCGATGATTTCCATGGCACGCACCTTCGGCGCTCCGGAGACGGTGCCGGCCGGGAAGCCCGCGGCGAGTGCGGCCAGCGCATCATGCTGCGGGTCGATCGCTCCCTCGACATTGGAAACGATGTGCATGACCTGGCTGTAACGCTCGATGAAGAAGGAATCGGTGACCTTGACCGAGCCGATCCGTGCAACGCGGCCGACGTCGTTGCGGCCAAGATCGAGCAGCATCAGATGCTCGGCCCGTTCCTTGGGGTCGGCCAGCAGTTCCTCGGCGAGCGCCGCATCCTCTTCGGTCGTCGCGCCGCGCCGCCGCGTGCCGGCGATCGGCCGGATGGTGACGGTATCGTCGCGCAACCGTACCAGGATCTCGGGGCTCGAACAGACGATCTGAAAATCAGCGAAGTCGAGATAGCACAGGAACGGCGCCGGGTTGACGCGCCGCAGCGCCCGGTAAAGCGCAAAGGAGGGCAGGGCGAAGGGCGCCTCGAAACGCTGCGACAGCACGACCTGGAAGATGTCGCCGGCGCGGATATAGTCCTGCGCCCGCGCCACCATGGCGTGAAACTCGGCCTCGGTCGTGTTGGAAACGATGTCGGGCTGCGGCAGCGCGGCGATATCGATGTCGGCTTCCGGGGGGAGAGGACCCTCGAGGATATCCGTGACCCGGTCGAGCCGCTCCTGGGCCCGATCGTGGGCGACGCGTGCGGCAACGCCCGGTTGATGGCGGACGGGCGTCACGAGATGGATCTCGTCGCGCACGGAATCGAACACCACCATCAGGGTCGGGCGGGTCAGGATCGCGTCGGGGACGCCGGTCCCGGTGTCCTTTGGCTGCGGCAGTCGCTCCATCAGCCGCACCATGTCGTAGCCGAGATAGCCGAAGACGCCGGCCGCCATCGGTGGCAGGCCATCCTCGTCGGGGATAGCGCTCTCGCCGAGCAGAGCCCGCAGGCTCTCGAAGGCGGGGCGCGGATCGGCGACGAAGGCCTCGCCCAAAGCCGGTCGGCAAAGCGAAGCCTCACCGCGATGGCAGCGCCAGATCACATCCGGCTCGATGCCGATCATCGAATAACGCCCGCGTACGGCGCCGCCCTCGACCGATTCGAGCAGAAAACTTGGGCCGGACGTGGCGTGCCTCAGCTTCATGAAGGCGGCGACGGGCGTCTCGCAATCACCGACCAGGACGCGCCGCAGAAGCTGCGGCGCTCCCGCGTCATACGCCTCCGCAAAGGAGGACAGATCGGAGGGCGCAGACATCAGTTCTGCGCGCCGCCGGTGGCGTTCCGGAAGGCCGTCTCGTTGACCGTGACGCCGAGGTTGCTCTGCAGTTTCGCGACATACTGCGCGAGGATATCCTCGCTGACGCTGGAGCCGAGCAGGCGGGCAAAATTCTCCGCCTCCTGCGTCGTCCGGGCATAGGGCGGTACCGTCGCCGAAACGACCTTGAAGAGGACGCGCCCGCTGTCGTCTGCGCCCAGCGCCGAGTTGCTCTTGCCGACAGGCGTTCCGAAGATCAGGCTGATGACATTGGCGGGCAGCTCCGGCTTCTGGTCCTGCCGGCCGAGCTCCGCCGCCTGTTCGACAACCAGGCCGGCCGAGGCGGCCACGGCATCGAAGGCCTCGCCGGAATCAAGACGCTGCACCAGTTCGCGGGCCTTGGCCGAGAGCTTGCTCGCCACCTCGTCTGCCCGCCATTGACGCTCGACCTCGCCCTTGACCTCGTCAAAGGTCCGCTCGCGCGAGGGGTCGATCTTGGTCACATCGAACCAGACATAGCCCGTGTCGCGCGGCAGGCGAACGGCCTCGTTATCGACGCCGATATCCGAGCGGAAGATGGCGGGAAGCGTGGCGTCGCCGCCGGRCAGGGGCTGTGCCTGCGTGCCGTCCGGCTTGCCCAGGCTGGCATCGACCGGGCCGACCGTCAGCAGGGGCAGATTGAACTCGCGTGCGATCTCGGCAAGCGGCTTGGCCGCGGCCCGTTGGTCCTCGATCCGATCATGCAGGTCCGTGAGCTGGCTCGTGGCCTTGCTGGTCGCGACGTCCTTGCGCACCTCGGCAGCAACCTCCTCAAAGGGCCGGATATGCTCGAGTTCGATCGTCGGGACGCGGAGGAGCACCGAGCCGAAGGCGCTGGCGACCGGAGCGCTGACGGCTCCCTGGGCAAGCGCGAACGCGGCCTCGCGCACGGCCGGATCGAAGACCTGATTGCGCGTGAAGGTGCCTAGCGTCAGGTCCTTCTCGGCGACATTGCGCGCGGCGGCGATCGCCTCGAACGCTTCGCCGGCATCGATCTTCGCCTTGGCGGCCTGCGCCTCCTCGGCATTCGGGAAGGTGATCTGCTGGATCGTGCGCTTCTCGGGGGAACCAAAGCGCTGCGCCTTGACCTGCTCATAGCGGGCCTTGGCCTCTTCGTCGGTGACCTTGCTCGGGTCGGCCAAAGCTTCGGTCGAGATCGTCAGCACGTTGGCGCTACGGAACTCGGGAGCCCGGAAACTCGCCTTGCGTTCGTCGAAATAGCCCTTGAGCTGAGCTTCGGTCGGTGCGGCGATCTCACCGGCGGCCGCCGGCGGCAGCTTGGCGAATGTCACTGCGCGGCGCTCGTTGCGCAGGCGATGTCCCAGTTCCTGCAGCGCGACCGGAGCGGTCACGCCGCCGACCACCATCTCGGCGATCTGTTGGCGCAGGATCGTGGCGCGCTGCTCGCGCACATAATTCTGTTCGTTGAGCCCGTTCGAGCGCAGCAATTCGTTGAAGCGGGCCGGCGAGAAGTTGCCGGAGGCATCGCGGAAGACCGGGTCCTGGAAAATCAGGTTGCGGATGGTCTCGTCGGAGACCGCAAGCCGCATCCGGCTCGCGGTCTGATCGAGCACAGCCTCCGTCACGAGGCGCGAGAGCACCTGGCGGTCGAGCCCCAGCGCGCGCGCCATTTCGGGAGTAATCGAGCGGCGCTGCTGGCGCGTCAGGTTCTGGACTTCGTTCTGATAGGCCACGCGCATCTGCTCGAGGCCGATCTCGGTCTTCCCGACCTGAGCGACAGAGTTGCGTCCATACCCCCGGAAGATGTCGCCGATGCCCCAGATCGCGAAGGACAGGATCAGAAATCCGAACATCACTGTGATGATGAGCTTGCCAATGAGGCCCTGACCCGCCTTGCGGATGCGATTCATCATCATGGGGTCGTTCTTTCCCTCTCCGGCCGCATCGCTGCGACGCGAGCCTTCGCGTTTTGTGGCGCTGCTTATAGGAACCGATCACGCTGCCCGCAATCTTCACCGTGGTCTTGCCGGCTGATTGCGGCGCGTTGCGGGCGTTGGTAGAGCCCGGAGCGAGAGAAGAGGAGAAAAATGGTGACGCGCAGCATCAAGCCGTTGGTGGCAGGCAATTGGAAGATGAACGGGCTCAAGRCCGAGCTTGCCATCGCAGCCGAGGTAGCCAGGGGCTATGACCGGGAGCTGAAACACGCGGTCGATCTCGCCATCTGCCCACCGGCGACGCTGCTCTTTGCCATGACGGCAGCCCTGACCGGCTCGCGGATTGCCACGGGCGGACAGGATTGCGGTGAGCAGGAAAGCGGCGCGTTCACCGGGGAGGTCTCCGCCGCCATGCTCGCCGATGCCGGCGCCGGCTATGCCATCGTCGGTCATTCCGAGCGCCGCACCCTCCACGGCGAGACCAATCCGGTCGTCAAGGCCAAGGCCGAAGCGGCGCAGCGCGCCCTGCTGGTCCCGATCGTCTGCGTCGGCGAGACGCAGGCCGAGCGCGCAGCCGGCAAGGCGCTTGCCGTGGTCAGGAAACAGCTTCGCGGCTCGGTCCCCGATGCGTCGACGCCCTTGACCCTCGTCATCGCCTACGAACCGGTCTGGGCTATCGGCACCGGGCTGACCC
>NZ_JBFTRC010000228.1:0-8441 GCF_056399325.1 Allobosea sp. 01N443 | reverse complement strand
CTTCTCTCCGGCACCTCGCAGGGCAAGGCTCGCAGCGGCCGCTTCGGTTCTGACGGGACGCCTGTGGGCTGCAGCTTGGGCGACGGCTGGACATTGGCGATTTCCGTCGCGGACGAGGGCGGCAAGGTCGATTTCAACACCGCAAACATGGAACTGGTCGATGCGCTCATCCGCGGCGTGAATGCCAACGGCGAGGCGGCAGCCATGATCGTGCGGAACATCAGGGGGTTGCGCGAGCTCTCGCAAGACACTGGCAGCGCGGCATCAGGGAGTTCGTCCTCGGTGCGGGCGTTGAAGTCCGTGTTCGAGCTCAATCAGATCCCCGGTATGAGCCGCGATCTGTTCCGGGCGCTGCTTCCCTTGATGACGGTCAATTCCGGCAGCACCGGCTTCGRCCCCACCGTCGCACCGCTGCAATTGCTCGTGGCCCTGGCGCCGGGGGGCGCCGCCTTGTCGCGGGAGGTGGCGCGACGGGATCTGCCGGCCCTCTACATCTCCGAAACGGCAGGCAGGGCTTTCCTGATCGGGAGCGAAGCGCTGACCGGCTCCGGCGTGCGCTTTGCGCGCGACGCCATCGTCGAAATCTCGCAGGACCTGCCCACGGGCTATCGTATCCGCGAATGGCGTGAAGGGGCGGCGCGTTCGGATACCGACGCTGGCGGGCGGTTGCCGCCATGCTGAAACATCGTCCGTAAGGGCCTGCGCATGCCGGATCTCGCTCACCTCGCGGCACTCGCGGTTCTCGTCGGGCTGATCTGCTACGCGGCCGCGGTCGATCTCCGGCAGATGATCATTCCCGATCCGGTCAACCTGGCGATCTTCATATCCGGGATCGCGGCATCTTTCCTTCTCGGCGTCACCGGTCCAGCCTCGGCGTTCGCCGGGGCTGCGCTCGGGGGAGGTGGTCTCTGGCTCGTGCAACGGGCCTTTCGGGCCTATCGCGGCTATGACGGCCTCGGGCTCGGCGACGTCAAGTTCGCAGCCGCCGCAGGGACCTGGACCGGCATGGAAGGCCTCGCCATCGCGCTCGTCCTGGCTTCGCTCTCGGCCTTGCTCTACCTGCTGGCGCGCCGCCTCGTCGATTCCAGCTTCGACGCCCGGCAGCCAATGCCCTTCGGCCCGTTCCTGGGGGTGGGTGTCGTGTCTGTCACCGGCTTCGCAATCCTGACCGGGGCATCGGTGGCCGAGACCATCGATGCCTGGTTATGGCGGTTGCACGGCGGCTAAAGCATCGGCCCGAAAAGTGGATTGCGGTTTTCGGCAAGGTCGGTCCATCTGAGCGCTCAACGCGTCATCGTGGCCGGCTGGCCCTGCGCGCGGGCATGGAGCGGCAGCGTCACCTGCCGTGCTCCACGGGCCAGCGTCACCATCTCCGGATTGATCGATGCGACGACCCAGCCCTCATCGGTCGCTTCGCCCAGGGCGAACCATCGCCCGGCTTCGCGCAGCTGTCGGCGCAGCAGCGCCTTGCTCAAGCCCGAGGAGACGACGACGCCACCGATCAGATAGCTCGGTGGTGGCTCAAAGACCGGGCTCGCGACCGGCTCGGGCATGGGAGCCCTGGCGACGAAGCTTGCCGGTGGCCGCCTGCTGGAGGAGAACAGCGGCCTCGCATTCACCATGTCGGGCTGATAGCGCGGCGTTTCCGCCGGCGGAGCGAGGGCGTCGCTCGTGATTGATGCGGCCTTCGTCACCGCCGAAGCGGGCGGAGGCTCGATAGGGTCCGCCAGGCTTCGCCAGCCGAAATTCACGGCGACGGCCGCCATTGCGGCGAGTCCTGCGAAGCCTGCAGCCTTGGCGAGGCCAGCCCCGCCGATGCTCAGCCCTTTGACCATCGCGTCACCCCATAGATCTCGATCGTGACGCCCAGTTTGTTGTCGCTGGCCTCCGCCTCGCTCGGTGCTGTCAGTTTCGCGTTCCGGATGAAGAGAAACGAGGGACCGTCTTCGAGGCTCGACAGAACCTCGGCCACGCGCGGCGTCGCTGCGGTGAACTCGACCCTCGCTCCGATCATGCGATGTCCGGACCAGTTGCGCGGCGGCAAGGTCGTCACCGAATTGAAGCTCACGGCGTGCTGATCGGCGACCTCGCGGAGCCGGGTCAGCAGGTCGGCCGTCGAAAGGCTCTCGGTGTCACCCTGGAGAAAGCGCCGCCTGGCCCCGTCGACATCCTCCGGGCGCAGCGCGGATAGCGACTGCCTGCGCGCGACAGCCGAGCCAAGATGCTCGATCATGACGGCGTTCTGGGTGATCTGGGTTTCCTGGACCCTCAGGATCTGGAGCGCGGGGTCGATCACGAACAGGTAGATCCCCGCCAGGATCAATCCGTTCGCGGCGATGAAGGCGGAGAAACGGGTCCAGCTCTTGATCTGTCGCCACATTTCATTTGCCCTCCTCGGTTGGGAGACGGGCCTTGCGCAGGGTGGCGCGGAGCGAGAAGTTCTCCTTGCCTGTGGCCCGGTCGAAGACCAGTGGCCCGGAAAGGGCCGCATTGTGCAGGATCGGCGATTCCTCCAGCAGTTTGATCAGGGCCGGAGCCGCATCGGAATAGCCGGTCGCGCGCAGATTGGCGCCGGTGATCTCGAGTTCCGTCAGGAAGGTTGAATCGGGAAGGATGCGGGACATCTCGTCCCAGACCTGGACGATGCCAGGTATGCTCCGCTGCGCTGTCAGCCGCGAGACGTCGTCGGCGAGCCCAAAGACGGATCTGAGGCTTTCCGTCGACTGCTGGGCGGGTCCCGAGATCTCGGCAATCTCCGCTTCCATGCTCTTCAGGAGCTGGGCCTGCCGCCAGGCGAGGACGAGATACCCGGTTACTGCGCCGAGCACCGTGAGCAGCACGAGCGCGATGGCGATCCGCTTGAACCAGGGGGAGGGTGTGTGTGGCTTCTGCGCAAATGGGACGGATACCGGGGGCAGGCCTTCGAAGGCGGGCCCCTCCAGCGTCGCGATCTCGGAGGGAGCGGCGGCAAGGCGCGCCAGCATCTGATCGAGCACCGCGCGGGGAAGCAGAAGATAGCGCAGTTCGAGCTTCCCGGCGGCTGCTCCCCTCAGATCATAGCCGACAAAGATGTCCTCGGGCTTGAGCGGTGTTTTCCGCGCGATGTGCTCCCGAACGATGCCTTCGGCCCGCGTCTGGGCGCGCCGCGGGATGACGAGCGACTGGGCGATGGCCTGAGGAGCCGAGAGCACGAGCCGGATTCGGCTGCTGGGTGCGAAGGAGGCCGCCTGCTCCTTGCAGCGGTTGAGCACGCTGCGGCTGTACTGCGCCCAGTTCGCGCGCTCGGCAATCAGCTCCCGGCCATCCGGCGCAAAGAGCGTGATGGTGACATGCTCCTCGGCAGGGACGATGACGAGCCGCAGGAAGCGGTCGGGCGCGGCCCATCTGCGGAGCGTATCGGGAAGAGAGGCCCGTAGCTCCTTGGCCCAGAACTCCGCGAGGGAGGCGATCCCTGAGCTCAGCCGACGGGAGCCGGTCATCGGGTCACGTTCCCGCGTGTCGCGGAAAGCTGCCTTTGCGCCAGGCTGTCCTCGCCTCCGCCCGGCCGGTCATTGCCGGCAATGGTGATCGCGAAACCGCGCCCATCATTCTGCACGGCATAGCCATAGGGCCTGCCCCACGGGTCGCGCGGAACAGTCGAGCCCTTGAGATAGGGGCCGTTCCAGGTTCGCAGATTCGACGGTGCGGCGACCAGAGCCTGGAGACCCTCCTGTTCCAGCGGGTAGCGGCCGTTGTCGATGAAGAACAATTCCACCGCGTTCGAGAGCGTCGTCGCCTGGATACGCGCGGTCGAGACCTTGGCATCGGTGAGATAGCCCACGACACGCGGGCCGATCAGGCCGACGACCAGGCCGATGATGCTAAGGACGACGAGCACTTCGACGAGGGTGAAGCCGGCCTGGCTCCGTCCCTTGTGCTGATGGCGGGTTGCCGMGACCATGCCACGCGATGACTGGTGCGGCAGGCCTTGCGATGTCGGGGGCTTGAGGCGATGCGGTTCCCGCTGATCCTCGCGTCCCGCAAGCTGAACCGCCGCCGGCATGCTTGCCGATTGCGTTTCCGGTCGCCAGCCAGGCCGCAGCTTCGCTGCGCTGGCGAGCATGGTGGCACGCATGCTGTCTGTCATCTTGGTCATGCCATTCCCCGCAGTCGAAGCCAGGTCCGAGGACGTCTATGGCGGGGACGCCGCCACGACGATCAACCTGGCGCACGGGCCGGGGAAACGCCTCGATGCACCGGGACCAGGCCCGGCGGAGGCTGTTCGATGCTTGAGGAACAGGCGCCGTATCACGTCGAGCGCTCCCTTCCGTGGTCCTCCATTATATCCCTCCTCGCCAGCGGTTTGGAACGGACCTTGGTCTGACGAGCTCGCCTCGTGGCCACCCTAGAAACGTCGGATGAAGCGCCCGCCCAACCCGGCGGGACCAATGGTTCCGGCGGACAGGCCTCTGCGCGATACTGGCGCCCGGATTGAGTCGTCTGGCCGCGCCCACGCAGCTCGACGGGATTTCAGCAGGGCAGAGAGCCATGGCAGGTCAGATGTTCGATGACGCGCCCGTACAGGTCGAGGTCGAGACGCCGGAGGGGGCGTTCCTTCTCGCCATCGACGTGGCGCGCGCGCCCCTGACCACCCGGAATTTCCTCGCCTATGTCGATGGCGGGCTCCTCGACAATGCCTCGGTCTATCGGATCGTGACGCTGGCCAACCAGCCGCCAGCGACGGTACACAAGATCGAGGTCATCCAATGGGGCTGGCCGGCGCCCGCCGACGAGCGCGAGCCACCCTTTCCGCCCGTGCCGCATGAGCCGACGTCGGTGACCGGGCTGCGGCATCTCGACGGCACGCTCTCGCTGGCGCGGCTCGCGCCAGGCACCGGCGGCCATGGCTTCTTCATCTGCGTCGGCGACCAGCCGGAACTGGATGAAGGCGGCGGCCGCAACCCGGACAGGGCGGGCTTTGCGGCCTTCGGCAAGGTGATCGCAGGGCGCGACGCGATTCAGCGGATTTTCGCGCGGGCCGAGCCGGTCGAATATCTGGAGACGCCGATCCGGATCCTGCGCGCACGGCGCCGGATACAGTCCTGAACGCGGCATGCTGCCATCAAAGCAGATCGCCCCGCGAACTGGGTTCGCGGGGCGATCGTGGACTGTTGTCCGACCTGACCATGCAGGCCTCGGACATGGGCTGATGGGGCTTACTCGCCCTGGTTCATCACGATCGGCTTCAGCACATTGCTGGGCAGGCCGTATTTGGCGATCAGCGCGTCATAGGTGCCGTTCGCTTGGAGACGATCGAGCGCACCCTTGACCGCATCGCGCAGCTGCGTGCCTTCGGCGGTCTTCGGGAAGGGGATGCCGGTCAGCGAACGGGTGAAGGGCGTGCCGAGCGGGACATAAGTGTTGGGCTCGAGCTTCTGGTTGTGGCTCATGGTCTCGCTGCCCTGGACACCGCCCTGCAGGCGCTGCGTCTTGAGCTGCGTGCGCGCATCGACCGAACCSTCGGTGCCGACGACGTTGATCGCGGGCTTGCCCTTGGCGACGCAATTGGCCTCGCTCCACTCGCCGATCTGGCGGGGCCAGTTAGTCGAGCGGCTGGCGCCGACGCTCTTGCCACAGAGGTCCTCAGGCGTCTTGATCGAGCCGGCAAGCGCGGTGACGGTGTAGAACTGGGCGCCCGAGACCATGTAGTCGATGAAGTCGGCAGTCTCGCGACGGGCCGGCAGGTCGCTCATGCCGGCCATGACCATGTCGACGCGGCCGGTATGCAGCGACGGCAGCATCTGGGCGAAGGCGGTCTCCTGCCACTCGGCCTTGACGCCAAGTTCCTTGGCGATGGCCTCGCCGAGCTCGTAGTCGAAGCCGGTCATCGTGTTGGTGGCCGGGTCCTTGTAGACGATCGGCGCATAGTTCGGCTGGGTCGCGATGATGATCTTGCCGGCGGTCTTGATGCGCTCCGGCAGGGCCTGGGCCTGGGCGGACAGCGCGGTGGCGGCGAGCAGCGTCGCTGCCAGGGTGAAACGAAGCATCGGGTTCTCCTTTTTGACCGATTATTTCAGAACGGCGGCGATGAAGTCGCGCGTGCGGGCCTGTTGCGGCGCCACCAGAACGGCATTGGGCGGGCCGCGCTCGACGATCTCGCCCTTGTCCATGAAGACGACATCGGTTGCGACCTCGCGGGCGAAGCCGAGCTCATGCGTGACGACGATCATCGTCATGCCGCTGGCCGCGAGATCGCGCATCACGGCGAGCACTTCGCCGACGAGCTCGGGGTCGAGCGCCGAGGTCGGCTCGTCGAACAGCATCAGCTTCGGCTTCATCGCCAGCGCCCGGGCGATCGCGATGCGCTGCTGCTGGCCGCCGGAGAGCTCGATCGGGTAGGCGTTGCGCTTTTCGGAGAGGCCGACGCGGGCGAGCAGCTTCTCGGCTTCGGCGATCGCTTCCTGGCGTGGGCGCCTCAGCACCGTGACCGGGCCCTCGATGATGTTCTCGAGCACCGTCATGTGGTTGAACAGGTTGAAGCGCTGGAAGACCATGCCGGTCGAGAGGCGCTGGCGCGCGATCTCGGCGTCGCTCAGTTCATGCAGCTCATCGCCCTTGATGCGAAAGCCGATCAACTGGCCATCGACCCAGATCGCGCCCTGGTCGATTTTCTCGAGCTGGTTGATGCAGCGCAGCAGGGTGCTCTTGCCGGAGCCCGACGGCCCGATGATGCATTGCACCGTGCCAGGCGCAATGGTCAGCGAGACATTGTTCAGCGCGCGCAGGTCGCCGAAGCGCTTGGTGACGTTGGCGGCGGCGACGATCGCATTTGCAGGGGAGGCGTTCATGCTCCGGCCTCCTCGACGATCTGCGGCTTGGCACGGCGGTCGCCGCGCCCCTTGGAGAAGTAGCGCTCCAGGAAGAACTGGCCGATCTGCAGCAGCGTGACGACGATCAGGTACCAGCCGGCGGCGACGATCAGGAGCTCGATGACGCGGGCATTGGCATAGTAGATCGTCTGCGCATTGCGCAGGATCTCGGAGAACTGGATCACGCTGGCGATCGAGGTCAGTTTGACCATGCTGATCACCTCGTTGCCGACCGGCGGGATGATGACGCGCATCGCCTGCGGCAGCACGATCCGCCTCAGCGTCGTCAGTCGTGTCATGCCGATCGACTTGGCGGCCTCGGTTTGCCCGACATCGACGGAGAGAATGCCGCCACGCACCACTTCGGCGGTGTAGGCGCCCTGGTTCATGCCGAGCCCGAGCAGCGTCGCCATGAAGGGGCCAATGATGTCGATGGTGCGCCACTCGACCAGGCCGGGGATGCCGATCGTCGGGAAGACCAGCGCGAGGTTGAACCAGAGCAGGAGCTGCAGCAGCAGCGGCGTGCCGCGGAAGAACCAGATGTAGAACAGCGCGACGCCGCGCAGCACCGGGTTCGGCGACATGTACATGATGGCGAAGATGACGCCGAGCGCGATGCCGAGCGCCATGGCGCAGACCGTCATGATGATGGTGTTGACGAGCCCGCTCAGGATTGCGGGCGCGGTGAAGAACTGCCCGACGACCTTCCAGTCGATCTGGCCTTCGGCGAAAGCCTTCATCACCCAGGCCAACACCAGAATGATGAGCGCGGCAGCGACCCAGCGCCCGTAATAGCGGCGCGGCACGAGCTTCAGCCCGGCGATCCCGGCAAGGTCTCGCCCTATTCCAATTCCGACTGCGCTGGTCATCGCTGCGCTCCGCGGGTCCAAACGTCAAAATCCGCGAGCCAGATGCGGAACCGGCTAATCTGCTCGGCGACGCGCGCTGGCGCGGTGCCGCCAAAACCGCTGCGGGCGGCCACCGCGGCATCAAGGGTGAGACAGGCCCTTACATCCTCACCGAGGCGCGGATCAATGGCGCGGAGCTCGATCGGCTCGAGTTGTTCGAGCTCGCGCCCCATTTCCTCGCAGTAGCGGACCAACGTCCCGGTGATCTCGTGAGCTTCGGCAAAGGGCACGCCCTTGCGCGCGAGATAGTCGGCGACCTCCGTCGCCAGCGCGAAGCCGGTGCCGGCCTGCGCCCGCATCACCTGCGGATGCGCTTCCATGCTGGCGATCAGTCCGGCGAAGGCCGGCAGCACTTCGCCCAGCACGTCGACGGCATCGAACGCGGCGCGCTTGTCCTCCGCGAGGTCGCGATTATAGGCGAGCGGCAGGCCCTTGAGCGCGCCGAGCATGGTGACGAGGTCGCCGGTCAGCCGCGCCGCCCGGCCGCGCGAAATCTCGGCGATATCCGGGTTCTTCTTCTGCGGCATGATCGACGAGCCCGTGGCGAAGGCGTCGTCGAGCGTGACCCAGCCGAACTGGCGCGAGGTCCAGAGCGTGACCTCTTCGGCCAGTCGCGAGAGATTGGTCGCGAGCATGGCGGCGACGAACAGGAATTCCGCGACATGGTCGCGCGCACCGACGGCAT
>NZ_JBFTRC010000227.1:0-8458 GCF_056399325.1 Allobosea sp. 01N443 | reverse complement strand
GTCATTGTTCGATGGCTTTGAGATGTGGCAGAAGCGCTCCGGAGGATCCGCATGACCGATTTGCCCACCCTGTCCGAGATCAAGGCCGCCAAGGCTCTTGTGGACACTGTCTTCCCGGGAACGCCGCAATATGCCTGGCCGCTGCTGCAGCAGCGTCACGGCTTCGAAATCGTGGTGAAGCACGAAAATCACACGCCGATCGGGGCTTTCAAGCTGCGCGGCGGCATCGTCTATCTCGACCGAYTGAAGCGCGAGCGCCCGCATGTGAAGGGCGTCGTCTCGGCGACRCGCGGCAATCACGGCCAGAGCATCGCGATGGCGGCAAGCGGAGTCGGGCTGCCTTCGGTGATCGTCGTGCCGCTCGGCAATGCTGTGGAAAAGAACGCCGCCATGAAGGCGCTCGGAGCCGAGCTGATCGAAACCGGCCGGGATTTCGACGAGGCCCGGGCCGCGGCTCAGCAAATCGCCCGCGAGCGCAGCTATGAGATGGTGCCGTCCTTCCATCGCGATCTCGTCTGCGGKGTCGCAACCTATGCGCTCGAGCTTTTCACTGCGCGGCCGAATCTGACGCGCGTCTATGTCGGGATCGGACTTGGCTCCGGCATCTGCGGCCTGATTGCCGCGCGCGATGCGCTCGGCCTCAAGACCGAGATCATCGGCGTCGTCTCGGAGATCGCCGATTCCTACGCCCGCTCGGTCGAGGCGAAACAGGTSGTCGCRGTCGAGGATGCKCCGAGCTTTGCTGACGGCATTGCGGTCCGGGTGCCCGATGCCGGTGCGCTCACGATCATCYTGAAGGGCGCGGCGCGGATCGTGCGCGTCAGCGAAGATGCGATCGCCGAGGCGATCCGGAGCTATTATCTCGACACCCATAATCTCGCGGAAGGGGCCGGGGCTGCRCCGCTGGCGGCAGCAGCAGCCGAGYTCGAACTCAACCAGGGCGCCTCGGTTGGCGTCGTCCTTGGGGGCGGCAATATCGACATGCCGGTCTTCCGCAAGGTTCTTGCCGGGGAAACCCCTCGCATTGGCTAGTTCGAAAGCTGCCGACGCAGCGGGTTGGAAGTGCTGGTCGCTGGCATTTCTCAGCGCGGYGCTCGCCCTGGTCCTGCTTGTCTTCGGCTTCATCGCGGTGATGGATCCGTTCGGTTCGCGCCTTGCCACCGGACAGGCGGCGCGCCCGCTGATGGATCTCAACCAGCGCTACATGTACCCGCAGCTYGTCCGCTCGGGCGCGTTCGATTCTGCCATCTTCGGGACATCGACGATGCGGCTGCTCGACCCTGCKGTCCTGTCGCAAGGCCTCGATGTCCGCATGGCCAATCTCGSCATGAACGCTGCCACCCCKTGGGAGCAGGTCCAGATGGCGGAGTTGTTCGCGCGCAARACGGCTACGCCCAAGGCKGTAATCTGGGGCATCGACACGACATGGTGCGATCCCGATGCGACCGAACCAGGTAAACGCCTGACGCCGCGCCCATTTCCGCCCTGGCTCTATGACRACGCCCGCTGGAATGACTGGCCGAAGCTGATCAACCTGACCACGCTGGAAATCGCGGGCCGCCTTCTGGCGCACAGGCTCGGATATCTGCCTGAGCGGATCCGCCGCGACGGCTACGAAGTGTTCACGCCACCAGAACAGACCTATGATCTGGCCCGGGCTCGCTCTCACTTGTTCCACGGCTATGGCGGCGTTGCTCCAGACCTGGCTCCGATCGTGCCGGCGGCGAAGGTGGATGCGAGGGAGCGGGAAGGCTGGCGCTTTCCGGCGCTGGAGTGGCTGGACACGGCCCTGGCAGCACTTCCGGGGCAGACGAAAAAGCTGATCGTTCTTCCGCCGGCTCATCTCACGGCRCTGCCGCGTGAGGGCTCGGCAGGCTGGCAGCGCTACRCCGCCTGCAAGGAGGCGCTCCGAACCCTCGCCGCGCGGCGCGGCGCCGTCATCGCCGATTTCGCTCATCGCTCGATGGTCACGCAGCAGGATAGCAATTACTGGGATCCGCTGCATTTCCGGCTGCCGATCGCGCGGCGTGTCGAGGCTGACCTGAYWGCGATCGCGCGCGACGCCCAGGTGAGTTCGGATGGCTTCGTGCAGGTCTCCCGGCCCTGATCGTTGACCCGGCATAAACCACGCAAGACTAGCCTGCCGGCATGGTCGTCCGCCGTGGTCTCAGATCCTCTTTAATCACGCTCCTAGCAGGCTTTTGAAGACGTCGTCCAAGGACGGGCGATGAAGGTGGAAACGTCACCGTTGTGGAAACGGATTTCGCCCTTGAGGGAGCCGTCCGTCGCCTGAGGCCTCGTCCATCTCATCATTGCCTTGCCAGGTGAAGTTGACGCCGTTGCCGGCGTCGCGGCCGTGAAGCTGGCCGGTGACGCAGCCGAAGGCGAATTCTCCGCATGTCTTGCCGTCGAAGAGGATGTAGGCCAGTTCCACCATGTCGAGGAATTCGGCATCCCACACAGCCATCTGGACGATCCGACACTTGCCCTTGAGGATCATGCCGGGGCCGCCAGAAGCTTGGGCAGGCGGATCAGGTTGTAGGCGGCGTGAACGCGGCATCGACCTTGGGGCGCCCGCGCAACTTTCATCTTGGCCAGTCCCGCCGAGCCTTTGATCCAGCCGAACACCTCCTCGATACGTTTGCGGCAGCGCTGGCTGATCTCATAGCCGGGGTGGCGCTGGACGCGCCAATCGAGGGCGGTCCGGCGCCACTTGCCGGTCTTGGTGACATGTTCTGTTGCTAGCGAATATGCGCGGTGACCGATCGGGCTCTGAGATCGGCCACGAACTGCTTCACGTCAAAGGCCTTGTCGGCGCCGAGTGTGATCCGCCGTGTGCGACCTGGCCTCGCATCCAGCAGGGCGAGCGCCGCTTCGCGTTCGGCCGTGCCGGTGGCCAACGTCACCCCGCCGCCGGCCGCAAGGCCATGGCGGTTCGCCGGGCAAGTTCGACCAAGGCTTATTGCAACCGCTCGTTCGAATTCTCGGTCGGGTGAGCGGCGTCGCGAATGCGTGGGGCGAGCGATGTGTCCAAGGTCAGCCGTCCAGCCTTGCGCCGTGCGGAATGCCAAGTCGGTACCATCGGGAAAACGTTCTCGCCCAGCCTCGCTGCGCGTCGAGAAAGAAAAGGCCCGAGGTAACGATGGGTCGACCTGTCCCGGGGAGTTCCGGGTGTTCGGAAACCTCACCCATAAGGCAGCGCTCGGCTCGCGTACCCACCCACCAACAACCAATGGTTGGGGTGCCGGAACCGGTTGTATAGGTCCCGGCGGCCACCGCTTCCAGGTCGTCCGCGAGCCGCCGAAGTCTTTCGACCTCTCGACCAAGTGTCGCGCGCTCCTCTGGGGAAACGCCGCCACCCCCCGGCATCTACATTCCCTCCGGCCAGCCAAAGATGGGTCGATGGGACTATCCGCCACCCGAACTGTCGGTTGCGCGCAGAACTCATTGCGCGAGAACGATCGCTGCTTTCTCTTGCCGCGGCGACGGAGCGAAGCTCCCATTCGCTACCAGCGGTCTCGCCTCGAGGTCCAGTTCGGGAAGGCCTGGCCGGATGACACTTACCATTCAATTCGCGGCGAGAGCTACATGCTGCGGGCGAGGACCGCCCAGTACGCCGTGCAGGACGGGAGCGCGATCATGGCACGTTATCTCCACATGCAGAGGATTCAGGCCCCATCGCACCAACACTGGAGATCTCCCATGTCGACGAGATCCTCGTCGAAGGCGCCAAGGCGCTCAGAGCCAATTTCGGCCCGAACGAGCACGGCGGGCTCTCTCAGGCCTCTGGTCCTGACGCCTGAAGTCCTGCGGGCGGCGGCCACTTCCTCAGCTTGATGTTGTCCATCGGCGGATTGTCACCGGCGCTTGTCCCGTTCGCGCCCACGGCCAATCATCTCTGAGTGACGACACCGAGTTTCGAGGGCAGACATGGGGGGACGGCCGGTAACGACAGGATCGCAGGCGCATCGCGAGCGCCAGGCACGGTATCGTGCACGTCTGGCTGCTGGCTCTCTTCCGGAGGCGGACGATCTGGATCGTGCTGTCCTTCATGAGGTACGTGCGCTGGCAACCGCAGCCGCGAAGAAGCCGGGCGCCGAGCACGATGCTAGGTGGCAGGTCGTGTGGAAGATCATCCGAGGCGCCCATGGGCGGCTGGTTGCCGCGGGCTATGATCGCGATGAGGCTGGGCGTCGCCTGCTTCTTCGGCTTGAGGCTGCCAGGCCTTCGGGTGAGGTCGCGCCCATTACTCCTCCGAAACGCAACGAAATTCAGAAGGACTGAATCGTTGACTTCGGGATTCTCTGAGTGACGCGTCTCCCCGTCCGCACCACCAGCGCAACTTCGAATGATGTCGTGTACCTCGGACTGACTTTGTTGGCTCTTGGTGTCCACCGGCTCACGCCGGTCGCCGTCGGGCAGAGCGCCCCTCGGCCAAAGCGGGGGTTGACGGTGTTTATCGCTGCCATCAGCTTCGCCGACGTCGCGGGAATCGCGGGATGGGAATAGGTCGGCTTGAGGCGCAGATGCTGGGGGCAGGCTCGCTCATTATGATCCGCCCTTGGCGTAGGCGTAGCCGTCCTCCAGATGCAGTCCGCCGCGCGGCAGGGCATCACGCTGTCCGCATCGGCTCGATCTGGCGCGAGCCCCGGTTGCTTTATCGCGCCCCGGCCGGAAATCGCTACTCTCAGATCAAGGTCGAGTTTTATATTCTCGATTTCGCGATTTTCGACGATTTCATTTGAATAAGATGATAGAAACGAATGTTATTAGCTCTATATTCGTATTAAATTCCAAAGTTAGAGAATATCCATCTGTRGTACATTTCCGCCTATCGATGCAAATACGCATCATATTATTATAGAAATTGAGAAATACCAATTCCAAACATCACGAATAAATCAGTTACCAAGACAATGACCAATTACATCATCATCTTCCGCAACTCGGGTAACGTTTTCTTCGACGAGAACGCCGACGGGCTCATCGAAGCGGTCCAGCACGCCGAAGCCAAGATCGGCGAAGACGGACGGGAGTACGAAACCGCCTTCCGCGATGACACGAATGCCTCCTTGAACGTCTTCAGCGCTCCACAGGGCTTCCCAAAGGTCCAGCGGCATGACGCCGATGCCGTTGACGACGTTTGCGCCTACGAGGTCCCCCTCAAAGCCGCCTGATCTCAATGAGGTTGGGGGCACCTCTCTGGCCTTCCTCGAAGGCGACCACTCCCCCAACCTAGGAGGGAATGCATCATGACCATGACCGAAGCCGAGCGGATCGCCGGGATCAACCGGAGGATCGAAGCGCTTGAGACACAACACCTCATCAGAGGGGAGTATCGGTTCGAAGTTTCTTTCGACGAAAATGACAACGAAGAATACGATGGACTGCCCGCGATTGCCCGCCTCGTTTTCGTTCCGGACTCCGATCCCATGAATACGATTGATGCGCGTGAGTTCGCCGGTGGCCTGACCGTCGAGGCCGCGCGTGACGCCCTTCGCGAGAGAATGGACGAGGCCAACCGGAGCATCCGCGCAACCGGCCGCCGATTCGAGATCAACTGCGAGAGGGCATCGCTTGAGCGTCTCAGGGATACCCTCCGCGTTTCCTCCGAAGCACTTGCCGCCTAATCAGGAGCCGGGGCACCTCCTCCTCGGCTTTCCTCCGAGCGACCCGGGCGTGGCGGCTCCGAGGAGGTTGTCCGACCGAGGACATGGTGATGTGGCCGGCTTTGACGCGGGTGAATAGCCCGAAGGCGCCAAATTCCGAAACTGAACGGAATCCAGTTTCCCGAATTCCGTATCGGATTGAATTCCAACCGGCATGCCGCGTTGCAGCTAGAGTCCGATTGGGAACTGCTGTTACGAGTGTAGCGTCGACTCCCCCTCGGTGTACCCTTCTGCCCCGTCTCAGTCGGAGCTTATGGTCGCTCCTACCGCCTGCATCGGAACGCCGCAGCTTCGCGCGGAATTACTCCGCAGCTTCGAGCGTATGCAGGTTCAACTCGGCGATGTCGATTCGCTTGAACAGCGGCGACTCGATTGCAACYTTCGGATCGATCTCTTCGCCAGAGAGTGCCCGCTGGAGTGCCAGGCCCATCACGCGGGACAGCCGCGGCGGAAACGCGTTCGCGATCTGGCGGAACTGAGCGAGACGCGACCCGCTGAAGGTCCAGTGATCGGGAAAATCCTGTAGCCGCGCAAGCATCTGCAAGGTCAGCCCCGGGTATCCAACGAATTCCGGTTCCGGAGCATTATGCGGCACAGATCCGGGATTCACGCCGAGGTCACGCCAGGCGCCGCGCGACTTTGGCTGCGCCAGATCCATTCCCATCTTCTTCATGCTGCCCCCGATCAACGTGGGCGCGATACCGTTGGCCTTGGAGACCCATGCATCGAGGCCTTTCCAGCCGCGGGCGCCCATGAGGTCCTTTAACAAGATTCCGACTGGCATCGGCGCCATTTCCGGCGGGAGTGGCCAGCGGAAGCGATGCAGCATTCCACGTCGCATCGCGACGAGAATGGCGCGGCGGCGATTCTGTCCCAGACCGAAATCGGGTCCCTCGATCACGCGCCATTCGGCATCGTAGCCGAGACGCTCAAGCTCGGCGTAAACCGCGAGCCGCCGGAGCCCATGCGTGACCTGCGTGATCCCGACCACATTTTCGATCAGCACCGCTTTCGGGCGGATCTGCTTGATGATCTCGAGCGCGCGATGGAACAAATCCCGCTCGTCGGCAGCACCTCGGCGCTCTCCCGCTTGCGAATAGGGTTGGCAAGGCAGCCCGCCGGCGATCACGTCCACTCGCTCGAAGCGAGCGATATCGAGCGCGTTCAGGTCCGCTTCGATGACAGGCCACCGCGGGCGATTGGCCCTTAATGTCGCCACCGCGTCCGGATTGATCTCGACAATGCCGGTATGCCGAAAGCCTGCCGCGTGGAGCCCGATAGCCTGCCCCCCTGCCCCGGCACACAGCTCGAGCACCGAGTAGCGATACGGAGCGGAAGGACGGGACGCGGCGCTTCGCGGATGGCGGTCAAGCGCGACGACTCCTTCGTCAACCCGACGCCTGCGGCCGGCCAGTTCCGGAACCTCGTGGCCGAGCGCCCAGACCAGGGACTGGTGCAGGCGCTCATCGATCCAGAGCGGATGGTCATCCGGCCATGACCAGTCCTCGACGGAACAGAGCTTGCGGTCGGCAATCCGGCAGAGGTCGTCGTGGACCAGAGCCCACGACTGCTCCCCGTAGTATGCCGCATCGGCCGCGAGGACGTCGGCCGGAACGAGCGCCCGGAGGTGCTTCGCGACCCCCTGGGCGTCCTGAGCTAGTGCATCGGCTCTTGCGACCGTCTCGGGCGAACGATTCTCGGGGTCCGTCTCGTTGTAGAGCGTGGCGAACGCATTGGCCAAGGCGCCAAGATCTTCGAGAAAACGATCGATGGAACCCCGAGCCTTCAGCCTGACGGCCCGCTTCAGTTCGACAATCGCACTGCGATCCGGTTTTCCGGAAACCCGCGCTTCCCCCGCGAGCACGTCCCGCCGCAGCAATCGCAGGTTAGCCAGCGACAAGGTCCGCCCGGAGCGCAGCATCGTCAGGGCCTCAGTCCAGACGGTTGCCGGCTGCTTCGCCAGTCGGAGCAGAACACCAACGTCCACCGCGCTCTGCTCAAGGACGACCCGCTCGGGATCGGCAACCTCGGCCAGTTGCAGGTAAGCATGAGCTTCCGACCGAGAAACGCGGCACTCATCTCGAACGAATGCAAGAACCTGGGCCTTCGGCAGCCGCTCGGCGAAGGCCTTGCATTGATCGGCGAAGGCGAACGCGTCGGCGACAGCGCGCCGACGGCCAGCGAGTGTGCGATCGCGGACTTGTTTGAAACTTTCCAGCAGCTTGCGCTCGTCTCCGGTGGCCTGGTCGTGCGGAGAGTTCGCTACCTGCTTGCCCGTCGAATGTTCTCGGCCGACCTGCTCAGGGAATTCTGTCGGCTTCAGTGCTTGCCCGATAACGTCTGCCTCGGATTGCGGAACGTCGGATTCGGGGGGTGAAATGCTGTCGACAATACGGGAGGCGTCTTCGCTCATCTGCACAGGCTCCGGAACTCCCCGGCTTCATGCCGGATAGGCTGTGCATTTCAGATGAGCGTAATCGCTAAAAATGCGAACAACCTAACCATCCGCCACATCGATCATGTTCCGGAAGCAAGTCCCGCTTCGCATTCGCCGTCAACCTCGCCCGGCTCGAGATCGAACCGACGAAAACCCGGAACGTAGTCAGCGTCTCGATGAAAGCGGATTTCGGGGCCCCGTTCTCGTACGCGCATTTGAACAAGGAGATAAACTCTTCGGAGAAGCCCTCCGATCGGATACCCGCGATGACCTCCTGACGCTGCCTGCTGCGCTCGGCTTTCTCAGAGGGCGAGAGAAGGTGGTCTGGGAGACGCGCGTGGCAGTATACCGT
>NZ_JBFTRC010000226.1:0-8573 GCF_056399325.1 Allobosea sp. 01N443 | reverse complement strand
ACCGAGGCCTATATGGCGATGGGCATCACCAATGAGGCGCAGACTGCCGCTGCCGTGCTCGGGCATAACTTCCCCGACAGCCCCTGGTACAAGGACGCCTATACCCTGCTTCAGAGTGGCGGCCTCGAGCCCCGCGAGGATCGCGGCTCCTATATCAGCCGGTTGTTCAACGGCTTCACCCGTTCGGTCGTCGGCCTCGTCCGCTGAGGCCGGGCAGGTGCACGGCCGGGTGACGGACCGCATGCCACTCCCTTCAATCACGCGCTGAGCGTCATGCTGGCGCAGCTTTCGATCCGCGACATCGTCCTGATCGACCGGCTCGATCTGGCGTTTGGCGCCGGGCTGAGCGTGCTGACCGGTGAGACCGGTGCAGGCAAGTCGATCCTGCTCGACGGCTTTGCGCTGGCGCTCGGTGGTCGCGGCGACGGCGGGCTCGTGCGCCATGGCGAGGCGCAAGGCCAGGTCAGTGCCGTCTTCGACCTGCCGCTCGCCCATCCGGCTCGCAAGCTGGCGCAGGCACAGGAGATCGACACAGACGGCGATCTGATCCTGCGACGCGTGCAATATGCGGATGGCCGGACACGCGCCTTCGTCAATGACCAGCCGGTCAGCGTCCAGATCCTGCGGCTGATCGGCAGCGCCATCGTCGAGATCCACGGTCAGCATGATGACCGGGCCCTGACCGATGCGGCCCAGCACCGCGCCATACTTGATGGTTTTGCCGGCCTCGAAGGACAGGCCGAGATCACGGCGACGGCCAGCGATGTGCTGAAGCGCGCGCGACAGGCGCTGCAGACGCAGCGCATCCGTGTCGAGGCCGCGCGCAAGGAGGCCGACTTCCTGCGCCACGCGGTGGCCGAACTTGGCAAGCTTGCGCCGGAGCCGGGCGAGGAAGATGCACTGGCCAGCCGGCGCCAGGGCATGATGCAGGCGGAAAAGGTGGCGCGGGATCTTTCCGATGCCTATGAGGCCGTCGGTGGCCAGGCTTCCCCTGTCCCCTCTCTTGCGGCGGTGCTCCGCCGGCTGGAGCGGCGGGCTGCGCAGGCACCAGAACTCGTCGATCCCTCGATGGCAGCGCTCAACACCGCGATCGTGGCGCTGGAAGAGGCGGGCGAAGCGCTCGCGGCGGCCATGCGTGCGGCGGAGTACGATCCGCGCGAGCAGGAGCGGGTCGAGGAACGGCTGTTCGCCTTGCGGGCAGCGGGCCGAAAGTTCGACGTTCCCGTCGAGGCGCTTGCCGATCTTGCGGCCAGGATGAGTGCCGACCTTGCCGATCTTGACGAGAGCGAGAGCTCCTTGGCCCGGCTCGAAGCGGAGCTCGCTCGGGCGGAAGCAGATTATCTCGCCAGGGCGCGGGAGCTCTCTGCTGCCCGCGGCGAGGCCGCGCTGCGTCTCGACACTGCGGTCAAGGCAGAACTGCCGCCGCTGAAGCTCGAGCGTGCGCGATTTATTACCCATATCGATCGCGACGAGGATGCGCGTGGTCCGGAAGGGTTCGACCGCGTCGAATTCTGGGTCGAAACCAATCCCGGCACGCGGCCCGGCCCGATGATGAAGGTTGCGTCCGGGGGCGAGCTCTCGCGCTTCATGCTTGCCCTGAAAGTCGTGCTTGCCGAGCGCGGGTCGGCGCCGACCCTTGTCTTCGACGAAATCGATAGCGGAGTCGGGGGCGCGGTCGCGGATGCGATCGGAGAGCGTCTGGCGCGTCTGGCGCGACAGGTGCAGGTCATCTCGGTGACGCACGCGCCGCAGGTCGCGGCCAAGGCTGGACGTCATTTCCTGATTGCCAAATCGGCGCTGGACGATGACGCGGCCTCTCGTACGGTGACGCGCGTGACGCCGCTCGAGGACCGGACACGGCGCGAGGAGATCGCTCGCATGCTTGCCGGTGCCAGCATCACCGAGGAGGCGAGGGCTGCCGCCGCCCGTCTGCTCGACGCTGCTGGCCTGCATGGCGCGGCGGCGCGCGCCTGACCACAGCGATCTGCATTCCCTTTCTGCGAATTCTGCTCTAAGAGCGGCACAGACTGGCTTATGGTGTTATGGCTGCGTTTCGCGCGCCGCGATGCCTGCCTCACGATCTCCCGCGCMGCATCACGCCGCGCGCATGAACTCAAGGCCGATTAACGATGGCATTCCTTCCCACGAGCCCGCCGCTCGCGCGTGCGCTCGCCGAACGCAACTACAATGATCCGACGCCCGTCCAGAACGCCGTTCTGGAAGAGGCGGCGGCCGGACGCGACCTTCTGGTCTCGTCACAGACGGGCTCCGGCAAGACCGTCGCCTATGGGCTCGCCATCGGCGAGACCCTGCTGGAGGGCGCCGAGGTGCTGGGCCGTGCCGGGCAGCCCCTGGCGCTGATCATCGCGCCGACCCGCGAACTGGCATTGCAGGTCCAGCGCGAACTCGCCTGGCTCTACAAGCATGCCGGCGCCCGGGTGATCTCCTGTGTCGGCGGCATGGATCCGCGTCGCGAGGCCGCCTTGCTGGACGAGGGCGCACATATCGTCGTCGGCACACCCGGCCGCCTGCGTGACCACATCGAGCGGCACAGGCTCGATGTCTCGGCGCTCCGAGCCGTCGTCCTCGACGAGGCCGACGAGATGCTCGATCTCGGTTTCCGCGACGATCTCGAATTCATTCTGAAGACGACCCCAGCGGAACGCCGCAGCCTGCTCTTCTCCGCGACCTTGCCCAAGGCGATCATCGCGCTGGCGAGGAGCTATCAACGCGATGCCCTGCGCATCGAGGTGGCCGGCTCGGCAACCGGGCATGCCGACATCGAGTATCGCGCGATCCGTGTCTTCCCGAAGGAAGCCGAGCTCGCTGTCGTCAACCTGCTGCGCTTCCACGATTCGCCCTGCGCGCTGGTCTTCTGCAACACCCGCAATGCGGTCMGCCATCTCGAGGCGATCCTGCTGGAGCGCGGCTTTTCGGCCGTGGCGCTCTCAGGCGAGCTCAGTCAGAGCGAGCGCAACTCGGCGCTGCAGGCCCTGCGCGACGGGCGTGCCCGCGTTTGCGTCGCGACCGACGTGGCTGCGCGCGGCATCGACCTGCCGGGCCTGACACTGGTCATCCACGCCGAACTGCCGAACGATCCAGAGGTCATGCAGCACCGCAGCGGCCGGACGGGCCGCGCGGGCAAGAAGGGGACGAGCGTCCTGCTGGTGCCGCCCTCTCGGCGCCGCAAGGCCGACATGCTGCTCTCCGAGGCCAAGGTCGAGGCCGTCTGGGCCGGCGCTCCGACGCAAGAGGAAATCCGCGCGCTCGATCAGGAGCGGCTTCTGCAGGATCCGCTGCTTACCGGCGAGGCGAGCGAGGATGATGCCGGCATGGTCGAGGCCCTCCTCGCTGGTCGCTCGGCGCAGGAGATCGCGGCCGCCCTGGTCAGGGTCTATCGTTCGCGCCTGCCGGCGGCGGAGGAGGTCGGAGATCCCGGTTTCGGGCGCGACGAGCGCAGGCCGGTGCGCAGCACCGAGGATTACGCCCGTCCGCGCGAGCGTGACCGCGAGCAGGGAGAGAGGCCGCACAAGGCCGGGCCGCGTGGCGATACGGTCTGGTTCCGGCTGAATATCGGCCGCCGTGACGGCGCCGATCCCAGGCAGTTGCTGCCGATGCTCTGCCGTCGCGGCAAGATCACCCGTGACGAGGTCGGCGCCATCCGCATCTTCGACACGGAAACCAAGGTCGAGATCGATGCCGATGTCGCGGAACGCTTCGCGTCGCTGGCGAGCGCGACCGACCGGGACAAGATCGTGATCGAGCCCGTGACCGGCGAAGCCGAACGGCGCCCGGCCAAACCCTTCGCGGAGAAGGCATCCCATACCCGTGCGCCACGGGCCGATGATGAACGGGCGAGCGCGCCGTTCCCTGGCAAGAAGAAGCCTTACGAAGGCAAGGGCAAGCCCTTCGGCGCCAAGGCGCATGGCGGCAAGCCTTATGATCCCGTCCGGCGCGATCGCGAGCCCGTCTATGACGAGAACGCGGTGTTGCGCCCCAGCGAGCGGCCCTTCGAAAAGAAGTCGGGCCCCTCGGATAAGCCCTTCGCCAAGGGCAAGCCCTTTGCCGGCGCCAAGCCCTTTTCTGCCAAGCCCAACCATGGCGGGAAGAGCTTCGGCCATGGCAAGCCGGACGCCGGATTTGCAGGCGGTGAGCGTGGCAAGCCTGCCGGAAAGCCGTTCAAGAGCAAGAAGCCGCGTCGGGACGATCGCTGATCAGGGACGTCGTTCGCCAGCCCTGGCAACAGGGCTTGAGATCATTCAGAAACGCCCCCTCCCAGGCTAGGAGGGGGCGTTTCGCGTTTCGGTGACCCGTCCATCTTGAGCGGTGGGCAGGGAACTCTGTGTCATTTACGTGGCCGAGACCGTAGGGGAGCAGCGCTCGCGAACGGAGATGCGACGGCATGGAATGCGGCTGACGCCAGGACGTGGTCGCGTCCCGGTACAAGGCAAGTCGGGATTGTGTTGAGCCGCCGGTGATCAAGCGCTGAGGATGCTCCCGCCGACGAGCGTCGCTGACATCCGTAATGTTCGCCAACTTGCCGCGACTGGCGCTCCTCGGGCCCGGGGTCAGCGCAAGCCCAGGAAGGACAGGATAGCGAGGACCACGACCACGAGGCCGACGATGTAAATGATGTTGTTCATGAGAAGCCCCCGGCTTTGATCGGGCTGCTGGCGCCCGCATGATTCAGCGTCACCATTCTGCTGTGACGAGAACTGAACCGGTGCGGCGCGCAAAGGTTCCCAAACGGTGTTGGCGGCTGCAGGCGCGATGGAACCCCGAAGGTCGTGTAGGCCGGGCTGCTGAGCGATATCGCGGCCGGGCAGCGTTGAGAGGGAGCCGGATCGCTCCGACACCCTCTTCGGGTGAATTCATCTGCGTTCAGCGGCAGATGGTGACCGGGCGGACCACCGGGCCGACGCCCGGAACGAAACCGCGACGGAACACCTTGTAGCAGCCGCCATAATAGGCGCTGGCGTAGACCGGGCGGTATCCCCAGCCTGGGCGGCCCCAGCCCCAGGGGCGGGGATGACGAAAACCGCGGCCGAAATGGCCATGATGGCCAGGGCCGTGCCAGCCAGGCGCGGCTTGCGCGGAGGTGGCGGTGGCCAGCGAGCCGCCGATGAGGGCGCCGGCGCCGAGAATGAAGGCGGTGGCAAGGCCGGTGAGGATCGTGCGGGCGGTCATGAAATCTCTCCCTTGGCTTTGTGCGAGGCCGCGGGATGCAGCCTCATGACCTTTGGTCGCGCGARACGCGAGACAGGTTCAAAGCTGCGGGAGATTTTCTGAGGAGCCCGGCGCAACCGGGCCGAACCGGCCCGGTTGCGGAAGACGGGCTATTTCTCCACGACCTTGCGGTAGAGATGCCAGGTGGCGTGGCCGAGGATCGGCATGACCAGGACGAGACCGACCAGCACCGGCAGGCAGCCGAGGATAAGCAGGCCGGTGACCATGAGGCCCCAGATCATCATGACGCGCGGGTTGGCTTCGACCGCGGCAACCGAGGTGCGGATCGCCGTTGCCACATCGACATGCTTGTCGAGCACCAGCGGGAAGGAGATCACGGTCATTGAAAAGGCGGCAATCGCGAAGAGCGCGCCGAGCGCGTTACCGACGATGATCATGGTCCAGCCGTTCGGTGTCGTCAGTACGTCGCCGAGGAAGTCGCCGATCGAGGTCCCCGGCATGCCGCCAAGAAGCCAGCGATAGATCAGCCAGGCGGAGAGCAGCCAGGTGATGAAGAGCCCGGTCAGTAAGGCTCCGAGTGCAAGGATCGTCCCGATCGAGCGGGATTTCAGGATCGCGAAGGCGTGCGCCCATGAGGAGTTCATGCCGCGTTCCCGGCGTCGGCTGATCTCGTAGAGGCCGATGGCCGCGAAGGGGCCGAGCAGGGCAAAGCCGGACAGCAGAGGGAACAGCAATGGGAAGATGTTGTAGCTCACGGTGAGCTGAGCGATGACGACGCCCGCGATCGGATAGATCAATGCGATGAAGACGAGATGGCTCGGCTGGGCCATGAAGTCCTCGTAACCGCGCCAGAGCGCGTCGCGCAGATCGGCCGTGGTGATGGTGCGCACGCGCGGCTCAATGACGGGCTTGGCAGGCGCATTCGTCTTGCGGTCAGCATTGGAGATCATGCTGTCGAGATTGGCCATTGGCAGTCCTCCCGGTTCTGGCCCGGTGCGCAATGGCGGTCCTGACGCGATCCTTGGGTCAAGTCGCCGAAGGCGTCGAGCATCCAATTCCAGCGCCACCATTATACGCCTGATGACGGAACTTGTCGCAAGCCCGTGCGAACACGATGGTGAGACGCGCGCAGGCGATGGTCTTTCTCGACTCCAGCAACTCGCCTAAGACAACGGTCATGAGCGAAGCCGAACCCCTACCCGTCGAAGACCTGACGCCCCGCCAGGCGCGCGCCGAGCATAAGCTGCTGGCCGCCGAGATCGCCGAGGCCGACCGCGCCTATTTCCAGGAGGATGCGCCCATCCTCGACGATTCCGCCTATGACGCGAAGCGTCGGCGGCTGGTTGCGCTGGAAGAGGTGTTCGCGGAACTGAAGGGCAATGAGGCGCTCAGCGACAAGGTTGGCGCCAGGCCGTCCTCGAAATTCGCCAAGATCCGCCACCGCGTGCCGATGCTCTCGCYCGCCAATGCGTTCTCGGATGAGGACGTCGCGGATTTCGCGATGCGTATCCGCAGCTTCCTCGGGCGCAAGGATGATGCCGGGCTCGCCATCACGGCCGAACCCAAGATCGACGGGCTGTCGCTGTCGCTGCGATACGAGAAGGGCGAACTCGTTTCCGCGGCCACGCGTGGCGACGGAGAGGAGGGTGAGGATGTCACGCTCAATGCCCGCACCATCTCGGAGATCCCGCACAAGCTCGTCGGGGACGATGTGCCGGAGGTCGCGGAAGTCCGCGGCGAGGTCTATCTCGGCCATGCCGATTTTGCGGCCATCAATGATCGCCAGCGCGAGAAGGGCGAGCGCGAATTCGCCAATCCGCGCAATGCTGCAGCCGGATCGCTGCGCCAGCTCGACGTCTCGATAACCGCCGCGCGGCCGCTTCGTTTCTTTGCCTATGCCTGGGGCGAGATGTCGGAACTGCCAGCCGCGACCCAGTTCGGCGTGGTCGAAGCCTTCCGACGCTGGGGCTTCAAGACCAACCCGCTGATGCGCCGCTGCGAGCGTGTCAGCGAGCTCCTGGCGCATTACCGCGCGATCGAGGCCCAGCGCGCGACGCTGGGTTACGATATCGACGGCGTGGTCTACAAGGTCGACGATCTCGCGCTCCAGACCCGGCTCGGCTTCGTCGCGCGTGCGCCGCGTTGGGCGATCGCGCATAAATTCCCGGCGGAACTGGCGACCACCCTTCTCGAGGCGATCGACATCCAGGTCGGGCGCACCGGCGCGCTCAGCCCGGTTGCGCGGCTGCGCCCGGTTACTGTCGGTGGTGTCGTCGTCACCAACGCGACCCTGCATAACGAGGATTACATCCGGGGCTTCGATTCCAAGGGCCAGCCGATCCGCGACGGCGCCGATATCCGAGTCGGCGACACGGTGACGGTGAAGCGGGCCGGCGACGTGATCCCGCGCGTCGAATCCGTTGATCTCGGCAAACGGCCGGGGGATTCGCAGCCCTATGTCTTCCCGACGCTGTGTCCGGTCTGCGGCAGCCATGCGACGCGCGAAATCAACCCGCGCACGGGCAAGGAAGATGCGGTGCGCCGCTGTACCGGGGGGCTCATCTGCTCGGCGCAAGCTGTCGAGCGGCTGAAGCATTTCGTCTCCCGCGACGCGCTCGACATCGACGGGCTCGGCGACAAGCAGATCGAGTTCTTCCATGCCGATCCCGACCTGTCGGTACGGGAACCCGCCGACATCTATACGCTGGCGGCCCGCGACGCTGCCAATCTCAAGAAGCTGAAGGACAAGGAAGGCTTCGGCGCGCAAAGCGTGAAGAAGCTCTTTGATGCGATCGAGGACCGGCGCGCGCCACCGCTCAACCGCTTCGTCTTCGGACTTGGCATCCGCCATGTCGGTGAAACCACGGCACGGTTGCTGGCGCGGCATTACGGATCGTTCGAGGCCCTGCGCGAAGCAGCGACCGCTGCTGACCCGCAATCCCCCGAGCGGCAGGCGCTCGATGCCATCGACGGMATCGGCCCGACCGTCGTCGAGGCACTGGTCGAGTTCTTCGCCGAGGCCCACAATCAGGAAACGCTCGACCGGCTGCTGGCGCAGGTGACGCCGCAGCCGCTGGAGGCGGTCGCTTCGACGAGTCCGGTCGCCGGCAAGATCGTCGTCTTTACCGGCGCGCTGGAGCAGATGACCCGTGACGAGGCCAAGGCCATGGCCGAGCGGCTGGGCGCCAAGGTCGCGGGTTCGGTCTCGTCGAAGACCGACCTGCTGGTCGCCGGACCCGGAGCTGGTTCGAAGCTCAAGGACGCCGCGAAGCACGGGGTCAAGGTGATCGACGAGGCCGGCTGGTTTACCCTCGTGCGCACCTGAAGCTGCGTGCCATCGGCTTGTTTCGTCGCGGCGCTCCCGCCGTGACGAGACTGTCTAAGCG
>NZ_JBFTRC010000225.1:0-23258 GCF_056399325.1 Allobosea sp. 01N443 | reverse complement strand
GCGGCATGAGGGAGATTCACATCTTCGAAGCGGACCAGGATCGGCGCCGCTTCATCTGAGGTCCCGTCGCTGGGACGAGAGCCTGGCAAGGTCGTGTGTAAGGCTGTGATTGCCTCGGCAAATCACGCACCCCTAGATTGACCTGTCGGYTCTGGATCTGATGGCATGGTGTGGCGGTCTTCGTACTGACCACGGACAGAAGCATGATCCTGGCGACGAGATATCGTTCAGAGGGACTTGACGATCAAAGGCCCATTACAGAAGCCCTTACAGAAGCTCTGCGAGGTGGTCCGATTACAAGGCTTGTGAACAATGTCGGGGCGGTCTTCCCGAGTAGCGTCGAAACCCAGACGCTGGCCGAGTTGGATATGGCAGTTTCACTGAATTTACGTTGTGCTCTTCAGTGCCTTCAAGCGGTCTTGCCAGGCATGAAGGATGCTGGATTTGGTCGGATCGTGAACATCTCTTCGCGTGCGGCCCTTGGTAAGGAGCTTCGGAGTGCATACGCCGCAACCAAGGCTGGTCTGATTGGTATGGCTAAAGTCTGGGCTCTCGAACTGGGGTGTCACCGGATCACCGCTAATAGTGTCGGGCCTGGTCCCATTCGTACAGAGCTGTTCGAGCGCGCCAATCCGAGAGAAAGTCCTGCAACGCAAGCGATTATCGATAGCATCCCGGTTGGTCGAATGGGCGAACCGGAGGACGTGGCCCATTCGGTAGCATACCTCCTTGATCAGCGAAGCGGCTTTGTCACCGGACAGACACTCTATGTATGTGGGGGAATGACGGTTGGCGCCGCGGGTGCATGAGTGTGTCGATCGGCAACGTAATCCGCTCGGCGTCCTTATAAGGTGATCGAAGAGACGAACTGCCCCGCCCACTTGCGTAGGGGGCGTTCGGTATTGCAATCCTTCCGGTCTCAATCCGTCAGTCGGATCGATTTCTCACGGCAAAGATCGATGCCCTCATTGTCGCTCTCGACCTCGTCGCTGAACTTGGCGAGGACGGAGTAGTTGCAACCCGCCGGCTTGTTGAGCTTGAGCGCAATGCTCTTACCGGCGGCGAGCGGCTTGGAGAGCTTCGCAATAAGCCGCGGCTTATCACCCGGGGTAGTGATTTCCAGGGAGACGACCGGCACGAGGCGGGCATTCGTGACTTTGACTTGCGCGGGCGGCTTGGCGGATTGCGCAGTGGCTGGATTAGTCGCGAGGCAAATGGATACAGTGAAGCCGATTAAGCCGGCCGAGATAACGGGCTGACATCTCATGTTGTATGGTTCCCCCCTTGCGAGCCTGATGCTGCTCGCATCTAATTTCCGGCTATAATGGGCAGGAAAGCGGCTGCTGTCCTCCCGAACAGCAACCTTCTCCCGCAGAGCGGCGTTCCCCCCGAGATTATTATTAGCCCCGTGCTTTTTCTCGGCTGCAGGTACAATCACACACGCTGTTGCGGGACGACAGATATACTTTATATGGCCCACCATTAATCTGCCACATTGTGATCCGCAACTTCCCCGGGTGTCGTTTCAAGTACTGTTAATGTTTCTCACTGTGTAAGCTTTCATTTACCGCTGTGAAACATCCTCGATGAGGTTCGATCAGTCAAACGGTCGCCCGCCTGCCGATTGCTAATGGAGCCCCTGCCATTAATTCAGGAAGAATGAGGATGCAGCCAAACGTGCCGACCTCTCGGCCACATAACCCGATTACTGAAATGTTCAACCGGTTGAAGCGCGAAGAGGCCGTTTTGCCTCTCGTCGGCACTTCGGACTCACCGAATGTTACGGCTCAAATGCCGCCTCCTACCCATCTTGGAAGAAATCAGACGGCATTCGTTGATCGGCCAATGAATAAAGACGCGATTTTATAAGCATCTGGCGGTTTGTAAGGCCACGTTATTCACGAGGTAGCCTCTTCCCGCGGACCGGTATTTCCATCAATGCCACGCGCATTTGATTGCCAACTTCGCCCCGTGGGAAGCAACCCTCGGGCCGATTTTACGGGTAGCAATCTAGATAGGAGTGTTGCGGCGGAGTCAGTCCGGAACTGGTCGGGATCGGTTACGGCTGCGGCACTGCCGTGGCCGTGATCACGCCGAGGCCAGGGATGGCGGCGAGCCTGCGACTAGTTTCGCTCTCGGCATGCCAGGCGGTGAGCTGTTGGTCGAGGACTGCAATCTCGCCGCTGCTGATCGTCACGATCTGGCGGATCAATATCTCCAGAGCGGATCGAGCATAGGATGGCAGCGCATCCTTGTCGGCAAGCGCCTGCTCGGCGAGCCTCGCAAGATGGGCGATACCGGGGTTGGCGACGAGGCCCAGCTCCGCCAGATGCCCGCGCACGGCATTGGCCAACATGGTGCGCTGGCGCACGAGCAGGGATCGGGCGCGATGAGTCATGAGCACACTCTGTTGCTCCACCGTCTTGCCCGGCACAAACCGCATCGTCGGACGGTGGACGGCTTCGCAGATCGCTTCGGCGTCGAGCGCATCGCTCTTGCCGCGCTTGATGTAGGCCTTCACGTAGGACGGAGGAATCAGCCGCACTTTGTGGCCCATGTTGGCGAGCGTGCGTGCCCAGTGATGCGCCGTTCCGCAGGCCTCCACGCCGATCAGGCAAGGAGGCAGCTTCGAGAAGAGGGGCAGCATCTGCTTGCGGTGTAGCCGCTTGACCAGAATCGTACGTGAGGTTGGCCCGCTTGTACCGCGCAAGTTCTGAGGAGTGACGAACGCCGCCCTCCCGAGATCCGGCGACGCTCGGTGCTTCAACTTGGCAATATCCTAAGGTGCACGTTTATCGCTTCGCTAACTGGTTCTACGCCTTTTGTCTCATGCCGACCTTGCTGCTACCTCGCGAGCGAGTAACAATAGGGGGCGCGGCGACACCTCCACGCGGCGTTCCCCTCCACTCGGCCGCCAACGGGCGGCCTCTTTTTGATCAGGTGGGAACAGTAGAGCCTACAGCATAGTTGGCGGACTTTCCTGCGCTTCGAGGAACTCGGTCCGAGTTCTGCCCCTGCCGGCTCCCCTCGCTGACGATCTTGTCCTCAGCCCTGATCGCACGAACTGGCGATCTTTGGGCGGTTAGCGGATGAAGGCGCTCTGCTTGGGCCGAATGGCTATCCCAGGTTCCGTTCAATTGCGGATCGGGCGGCCTGGAAGGTTGCTACTGCTTCCGGCACCGCTCCTTGCTGCTGTTCAAGAATGAGAAGGGCAATTTCGTAAATCTCCCTGACGTCGGCTGCTTCCAATAGGCCTTTCTGCACCAGGCAGCGCAGTAGGCCGGCCATTGTCCCCCCAACTCTTCTGGACCCCTTAGAATGGCGCCCGCCGTGGTTAAGAAGCGGTAAATCGATATTGTGAGTGGGCTCGGGACAACGTTGGGTTCGGCGCTCTCCGCCCTCTGCGCGCCCGCAGGGCGCAAGTCTAATCGCTAACTGCATCAACTTACTTGGGCAGTGACGACTTCACCCGACTTGGGATTGCACTGACTTGCGCCCTCTGTTCCGTGGAATAAATAAGCGCTATGCCGGAAGGCTCACTATCGAAGCACAGAACCTGACCCTTGCGCCGGGTGAAGTCGCCGGGCTGCCTATTCACGGGAGCCAAGATTTTGTTGCGATCACAGTGCGCGACACCGATGTCGGCATGTTCGCGGACGTGATTGAAAAGGCTTTCGATCCGTTCTTCACGACGAAACCGATCGGCTAGGGAACGGGCCTAGCTGTCTTGGCTTCGCCGGCATCGGCAGCGCGGCGAGCGCAGGATTCACGACCGCAGACCAGCCCCGCATCACTGTCCGCATGCAACGCCCGTGCAGCGCGTCGCCGCGATCGAATCGCTGAGGGCAAACCCGCATATCGACCTGTTGATCTCCGATGTCGGACTTCCCGGGATGAACGGTCGTCAGCTTGCAGAGATTGCGCAAGGCCAGATGCCGGATCTCAAGGGGCTATTCATCACCGGCTATGCAGCCAATGCGGTCAACCGCAACCGACTTTCTGGCTGACCCGCATGGATATGATCACCAAGCCCTTCGGCCTGGAAAAGCTCGGACGGAAGATCGGCGAAATGCTGGCGAGAAACTAGCGAAATGCCGATCCAGGTCAGAGGACTTCTCTGGATGTACGCCGTGCATTTCGCAGTGACGATTAGATTTGCGCACCAATGCCGGGATCCGTGCGCGCAATGCGCGGTGTGGATGTGTTCTGCGTCTAGACGCCCCTTCGATAGCGGCTCATCGGCTACTTGGCTGCGGTGTAGCTCGATTGATGGTTTTAGATGAGCATTCCCGGGCCGAGATGCTGGCCCCGGCTCCAACTCGTCCGTTCGCGCTCAGCGCAACAGCGATCGAGAACCTGGGAGCAGGTTCGTGATCACCGGCCAAGTAGGCGGCGTTCAAGCAAAGCCTGCATGTCGCGGCGGCCGTCAGCGATGACGAAGATGACGACTTTGCTGCCAATTACGCGGTAGATTAGGCGATACGGATCGAGCAGAATCTGCCGGAATTCCCGAACACCTAACGCCTCAAGTTCCTTGGGGAAGCTGCCCCGTTCCGGGTAACGCTCCAGTGTGGAGATCCTTTCAATGAACGCATCGAGCAAGCACTCAGCCGCTTCCATTGAACGGTGTTCAGCCAGGTAGTAGTGAATGGCTTCGAGATCATCCTCCGCGCCTTGCGTCAGCTCGACCTCAAAGAGGCCCTCCTTCATCGACGATCCGCCGCTTTTCCGCGCAGTCTTTCGACGACAGCGCGAGCCGGCTTGGTCTTGCCTGCATCGACATCCTGATTGCCGATGGCAAGCAGCTTCAACAGCGCGAGCGTCTCTTGCGTCTGTTCAAAGGAGGCAACGTCCTGGAGCACCGCCCTGGCCTCGCCATTCTGCGTGATCACCAGAGGCTCTCGCCTTTCGGTGAGGTTGAGGAGGATGTCGGCTGCGTTGGCCTTCAGATAGCTGATCGGTTTGACTTGGGCAGAATACCGCAAAGGAGCCTCCCGGACTAAATTCGGTTCGAATATAGTCCGGACGTTAGCGCCGTGCAACTGTGGCGTAGCGGCTGGTGCCTTCCGGTGTTCGCGATCGTCCAGTCAATCGTCAGCGTCGGCACGGAGCCCACCAGCAGCAGTGATCATCGCGGCGTTGTCACGTTAACTGCCGGCGTGCGCAAAGAGGTGCATTCGGCCTGGTGAAAGGCTCACGCGGTGACGCCGGCCACGGCTAACATCATGGTTTGAGCTCCCGTTTCGAGTGCGGTCGAGGCTGCAACCCATGCGCCGGCCGGTTGGTTCCGGCCTGCTTCCTGCCTTGTCTCATGACGCTTCGGTCGCCGCGCGCAGGCCTCTTAAGGGATGGTCAGGTGCACGGTCCGCCCCGAAGCAGCAGCCGAACTTAGGGCTGGATCAAACTGTTCCTGTTCGAAGGAACACATCGTGCTCGCGAGCCGTTGTCGTCGAGATGAACTTGCGCGCCCGCGCCCCCCCACGCCCAGAACCATGCGCCCAAGGAGATCGCCGTGACACTCCGCACGCTCGCTCCCGACGAAAAAATCGAGATTTCCCTCGGCCTGAATGGCCGGCCCGTTCACATCGAGGTCGATGCTGCAACGACCTTGCTCGATCTCCTGCGCAACCATCTCGCGCTGACCGGGACCAAGAAGGGCTGCGATCACGGTCAATGCGGCGCGTGCACGGTGCTGATCGATGGCGAGCGAATGAATTCGTGCCTGAAGCTCGCGGTGATGCTGGACGGCAGCGCTATCACCACGATCGAGGGCTTGGCAGAGGATGGCGCGTTGCATCCCATGCAGCGCGCCTTCATCGAGCGCGATGCATTCCAGTGCGGCTATTGCACGCCGGGACAGATCTGCTCGGCCGTGGCGCTCGTCGCCGAAGGCCGCGCCCATAGCCGCGACGAGATCCGCGAGCTGATGAGCGGGAATATCTGCCGCTGTGGCGCCTATCCGAACATCGTCGACGCCATCGAGGACGTCATCGCCCAGCAGACAGGGCACATGCGGGAGGCCGCAGAATGAACCGCTTCTCCTATCTCCAGGCCGAGAGCCTCGAAGGCGCGCTCGCCGCGCTGGCAGCCGACCCCGGCGCCAGGCTGATTGCCGGCGGCACGAATCTGCTCGATCTGATGAAATATGATGTTGAGCAGCCGGACCGCCTGATCGACATCACCCGCCTCGGGGATCTCGATACGATCGCCGAGACCGCGGACGGCGGCATCCTGATGGGGGCGCTCGTCTCGAATACGACGATCGCCTATCACCCGTTGGTCGCCGGGACTTTCCCGCTGCTGTCGAGCGCGATCTTGGCGGGCGCGACGCCACAACTTCGTAACGCCGCGACGGCCGGCGGCAATCTCAACCAGCGCACTCGCTGCCATTATTTTTACGATGCCGCATTGCCCTGCAACAAGCGCGAACCTGGCAGCGGCTGCCCGGCGATCAAGGGCGTGAACCGCAATCATGCCATTCTCGGCGCGAGCACCGACTGCATCGCAACCCATCCCTCCGACATGTGCGTCGCGCTTGCCGCACTCTCGGCGAGCGTCCATGTCGCCGGGCCGCAGGGCACCCGGACGATCGCGATGGCGGATTATCATCGGCTGCCGAACGGTTCACCGGATCGCGACACGACGCTCGGCGCGGGCGAGATCGTCACCGGCATCGAGTTGCCCGCCGAGGCGCAACGTTTTGCCGAGCACCACAGCTATCTCAAGCTGCGCGACCGGCTCTCTTATGCCTTCGCGTTGGTTTCCGTCGCGGCCTGTCTGGAAATGGGCAGTGGCGGTGCGATCCGCGATGCGCGGCTGGCACTTGGCGGCGTTGCTCACAAGCCTTGGCGTCGGCCGCAGGCAGAAGAGGTGCTGATTGGCCGTAAGCCCGACGATGCGAGCTTCGCCGCGGCGGCGGACGTTCTGCTGGAAGGAGCACAGGGCCGCGAGCACAATGCCTTCAAGATCGAGCTCGCGCGCCGCGCCATCATTCGCGCACTGACCCAAGCCGCAGCCGGGACGCCGCAATCGCAATCCGACAAGCGCATCGCCTGAGGGAGCACGGCCATGATCAGCAACGATCCCCATGTCGGCTCGCCGCGGAGCCGGGTCGACGGCGTAGCCAAGGTCACCGGCCGCGCGACCTATGCAGCCGAGTTCGTTGCTCCGGACCTGCTTCATGRCTGCATCGTCGGCAGCGCGATTCCGCGCGGCAAGATCCGCGATTTCGATCTCACGGCGGCGCTTGCAGTGCCGGGTGTCGTGACGATCTTCACCCATGAGAACCGCGCTCACACCGCCTGGTTCGACAGCAGCTACCGGGACCAGGTCGCCCCGCCCGGCAAGCCGCTCCGCCCGCTCCACGACGCCACCATCCAGCACAGCGACCAGCCGATAGCCTTGGTCGTCGCGTCGAGCTTCGAGGCCGCCCGTGACGCGGCCTCCCTGGTCGGCGTGTCCTATGAACGAGAACCGCACGAGACCGATCTCGAGCGCGCCCGCCAGGACAGCTATGAGCCGCCGAAGAAGCGCGCGGGCATCGCGCGGCCGCCCGATCCGAAAGGCGACGCGGAAACTGCCTTCGCAGACGCCCCGATCAAGGTCAGCGCCGAGTACCGCGTCCCGACCGAGCACCATAATCCGATGGAACTGCACGGGACGACGGTGGTCTGGGAGGGCGACGGCAAGATCACCGTCCACGACAAGACGCAGGGCGCGCTCAACACGCAAGGCTATGTTACGTCGGTCTTCGGCCTGGCAACCGAGGATGTCCGCGTGGTTTGTCCCTTCGTCGGTGGCGCCTTTGGCTCCGCGCTGCGGCCGCACCACCAATTGTTCCTCGCGGTGATGGCGTCGCTCGCACTCGAGCGATCCGTGCGCGTGGAGATGACCCGGGCCCAGATGTTCAGCCATGCGCATCGTCCGCAGACGATCAATTCTGTCGCGATCGGTGCCGATGCCGAAGGGCATATCCGTTCGCTCCAGCACCATGCGGTCGCCGCGACCTCCGGCTACGAGGATTATCAGGAGAACGTCGTCAACTGGTCGGGCATGCTCTATCACAGCGAGACGTCGCTGCTCGCCTACGAACTCGCCAAGCTCGACATCCCGACGCCCGGCGACATGCGGGCGCCCGGTGCGCCGACAGGCCTGTTCGCGCTGGAAAGTGCCATGGACGAACTGTCCTTTGCCACCGGCATCGACCCGATCGAACTCAGGCTCAGGAACTACACCACGCGGGACGAGAACGACGACAAGCCCCTGACCTCCAAGGAGCTGCGCGCCTGCTATGCCGAAGGCGCCGCCCGCTTCGGCTGGCACAGGCGCAAGCCGGCGCCGCGCTCGATGACAAACGGCAAGGAGTTGGTGGGCTGGGGCATGGCCAGCGGCGTCTGGGAAGCGATGATGATGAAATCCTCCGCCCGCGCGACGCTGACGCGCGACGGCAGGCTCGAGATCGCCTGCGCCACATCCGATATCGGAACGGGCACCTACACGATCCTCAGCCAGATCGGGGCCGATGCACTGGGGCTCGATCTCGACGCGGTGACCGTGAAACTCGGCGATTCATCGCTCCCACCAGCCCCGATCCAGGGGGGCTCCTGGACGGCGGCTTCCTCGGGGAGCGCGGTGATGCTGGCCTGCCGAAGGCTGTGCGAGACCCTGCTGAAACACGCAAAGTCCATCGAAGGATCGCCTCTGTCCGGCGCCAGGATCGATGACGTCGTCTTCAATGACGGGTTCGTTCGGTTGCGCCAGGAGCAATCGAGCGCCGTCTCATTCGTCGATGCCCTGAGTGCGGCGCAGGTTGAGCGGATCGAGGCCGAGGAAACAGCCAGTCCTGGCCTGATCGCGCCGCTGCGCCGCGCTTCCTACACCCATTCGGCCGTCTTCGCCGAGGTCCATGTCGACGAGCAACTCAATATCGTGCGCGTGACCCGGGTGGTTAGCGCCATCGCGGCCGGGCGCATCCTCAACCCCAAGACGGCGCGCAGCCAGATCATCGGCGGCGTGGTCTGGGGCATCGGCATGGCCCTGCACGAGGAGACGCTGACCGACCATCGCTTCGGCCGGTTCATGAACAGGAACCTCGGCGAGTATCATGTACCAGCCAATGCCGACATCGGTGGGATCGAGGTCCTCTTTGTCGAGGAGCATGACGACCAGATCAATCCGATCGGCGTGAAGGGGCTGGGCGAGATCGGCGTCGTCGGCACGGCGGCGGCCATCGCCAACGCCATTCATCACGCGACGGGCAAACGCATCCGCAGCCTGCCGATCACCGTCGACAAGCTGCTTGCGGCGTGAGGAGCAGCATAGTTGGCGTCGCGAGAGGCCGATCTCGGCAGATATTGCGCGCCATTGGAAACGCGARGCCGCGCTTCACCCTCCCTCCCGGAGGGCAAACCGTTGGAGGGGCAAACTTACCGCCCGCTCTCATCCTCCGAAGCATCTATTGCAGCGCGCCCTTGCGCGGAGAGATGAGCGACCGGCAAATGCCAACCACGTCTGATCGCCATGAAACGAAGGCCGAAGCACACGGCAGCTCCAGCCAGCGCTGAAACGCCATAGGAAACGCCGAGCACATGGCCGATAACAACGAAGGACGCGGCGGTCAGCGCTGCGACGGCGTACAAATCGGAACGCAATACCTGCGGAATCTCCGCAAGCAGAACATCGCGCGTCATGCCTCCGCCGATTCCGGTCAGCATGCCCAGAAGCGCTGACATCACCGGGTTTAGTCCGAACTCGATCGCCTTCTGTGCACCGACCACCGCGAAAAACGAAAGGCCTACCGCGTCGAACAGGAGGACGGGGCTACGCAGCTTGCCGACGCCGGCATACCAGAAGAAGGTGATGAGCCCGGCCAGGACTGAGACCAGCAGGTACCGCCAATCCGTCAGAGCGGCAGGCGGGATGGCGCCGATCAGGACGTCGCGAGTGATCCCGCCAAAATTCCCCGTCACGAACGATAGGACGAGGATACCGAAAATGTCGAGGCGGCGATTGACTGCGGCAACCGCCCCGCTGATCGCGAAAACGAAGGTGCCGCCCAGGTCGAGAAGTCGCACAAGGGTTTCGATGGCGATCATGACGGGTCCGCCTGCGAAAAATCCTACCGCATCGGGACGAAAGCACCGAACAGCCTTCAAATAAGACTGATCTGCGATGCAATCGGGTAGAACAGTTCATTTTTTGTTCGGGCCGAGCCAGGCGAGCGCTCCGACGACCAGTGCCTCGACGCCTGTTGCCAGCGTGGGATGGAGGACGGGCGCGAATTGCGGACTGTGATTGACCGGAAGTTCGTTCAGCTTGCCGGCCGCCTTAGCCTCTGCATAGACCTTGGGATCGTTGCCACCCACGAACCAGAACACCGAAGGCACCTGCCACGCGGTGCCGAAGCAGCCGAAATCCTCGCTCGCCGGGGCGGGGCCGGTGTGCTTGACCCGGTTCGGCGAAAAATGGCCGCGAAACGCTGCGGCGATGCGGTTGCTGGCGGCTTCGTCGTTGACGTTTAAAGGGTAGCGGTCGAGCGGCGTGATTTCCGGTTTGCGCGGCGCCCCGGAGGCTTCGGCCTCGGCATTGACGATCCGCTCGATGGCGGCGAGCACATGCTTGCGCACGCCTTCGTCGAACGTACGCACATTGAGCTTGATGACGGCGTCGTCGGGGATGACGTTTTCCTTGGTTCCTGCCTGTAGCACGCCGACAGTGACCACTGCCGCGTCGTTGGCGGCAACCTCGCGGGACACGATGGTCTGGAGACGCAGCACGACGGAGGCCGCCATGATGACGGGATCGATGCTGGCCTGCGGCATCGACCCGTGCGCGCCGCGCCCGAACAGGCGGATTTGCAGGCTGTCCGCAGCGGAGGTTATCGGCCCGGCACTGCCGGCGACCGAGCCGGAGGGTCCGACCATGACGTGCTGGCCCAGCACGACATCGGGCTGCGGAAAGCGCTTCAGCAGACCATCGTCGATCATGGCCTGGGCGCCTTGCGCGGTTTCCTCGCCCGGCTGGAAGACGGCCATCAGGGTGCCCTTCCAGGCATCGCGCGCCTGTGACAGCAATGTCGCCGCACCGACCAGCCAGGCGACATGCATGTCATGTCCGCACATATGGCTCACGGGGACGGTGCTTCCCTCGGGGTCCGTCGCAGTAACCTTGCTGGCGTAAGCAAGGCCGGTATCCTCTGCGATCGGCAGCGCATCCATGTCAGCGCGCAGCATGACCGTCGGCCCCTCGCCGTTGCGAAGCAATCCGACCACGCCCGTCTTACCCACGCCAGTCGTTACCTCGAAGCCGGCTTTCCTGAGCTTGTCGGCGGCGAGACCCGCAGTTCGCATCTCCCGCATCGACAATTCCGGGTGGGCGTGGACGTCCTTATAGAGCGCCTCGATATCGGGCAGCAGCTTGTCCAGATCCGTCAAGACGACGGATGCGCTTCCGGAAGAGGTGTGCTCAGCCATGATGATCTCCTCCTATATTTCCGATGGGGGCAATGGGGTCGCAGCGATGCGTAGATCGGCATGGCCATGGGCCTGTCGCGCAACGCGGTCCATCCACATATCGAGGCGGCGAAATCCAAGATCGACGCGAATTCTCGTGCGCAACTCCTGCGCGGCGTGATGGCGGGCATCCTGAGATCGAGCCCTTGGCTTTAGCCAGCGCTTGCCTTTTCAGAGCTGAGTTCGGACCTCGGAACGCCGCGTGGCCCGTCAATCCCCCTCGCTCGTAGCGAATGGCTCCCTTCAGAGCACTTTCACCATCAAAGACCACGCCACCGAGTGTCGGGCGCGAGCGATGCCGACGTAGAGGTTCCCCACGGATTGTCTCCGGCGAGCTGCTTTTTCGTGAAAGCGATGATCACGCCGTAGAAGAAGATGAGCAGGCCGGCAGCGAAGATGTAGGAGCCGATCGACGACCAGAAATGCCAGCCGGCGAAGGCATCCGGATAGTCCACATAGTGACGCGGCATGCCGGCGAGACCAAGGAAGTGCTGCGGGAAGAACAGCAGGTTGGCGCCGAAGAAGGCGACCCAGAAGTGCAGCCTGCCGATCCAGTCGGGGATGATATATCCCGACATCTTCGGGAACCAGTAGTAGAAGCCGGCGAACAGGCCGAATACGGCGCCGAGCGACAGCACGTAGTGGAAATGGGCCACGACGTAATAGGTCGCATGCAGCGAGCGGTCGATGCCCGCATTGGCCAGCACCACGCCGGTCACGCCGCCGACGGTGAACAGGAAGATGAAGCCGATGGCCCAGAGCATCGGCGCGGTGAAGCGCAGGCTGCCGCCCCACATCGTCGCGATCCAGGAGAAGATCTTGATGCCGGTCGGCACGGCGATCACCATCGTGGCGAAGACGAAGTAGCGCTGCGTGTTGAGCGAGAGGCCGACTGTAAACATGTGGTGCGCCCACACGATGAAGCCGACGACGCCGATCGCCACCATCGCATAAGCCATGCCGAGATAGCCGAAGATCGGCTTCTTCGAGAAGGTCGAGATGATGTGGCTGACGATGCCGAAGGCCGGCAGGATCATAATGTACACTTCGGGGTGACCGAAGAACCAGAACAGGTGCTGGTAGAGCACCGGGTCGCCACCACCGGCCGGATCAAAGAAGGTGGTGCCAAAATTGCGATCGGTCAGGAGCATCGTGATGGCCCCGGCCAGGACGGGCAACGCCAATAGCAGCAGGAAGGCAGTGACCAGCACGCCCCAGGCGAACAGCGGCATCTTGTGCATGGTCATGCCAGGCGCGCGCATGTTCAGGATAGTGGTGATGAAATTGATCGCGCCCAGAATGGAAGATGCGCCCGCGAGGTGCAGCGCGAGAATGCCGAAATCGACCGAGGGACCGGGGTGGCCCGCCGTCGAGAAGGGCGGGTAGATAGTCCAGCCGGTGCCGACGCCATGGGCGCCAGGCGCGCCTTCGACGAACAACGAAATGGTCAGCAGGATGAATGCGGCCACGACGAGCCAGAACGAGATATTGTTCAGCCGTGGAAAGGCCATGTCGGGCGCGCCAATCATCAACGGCACGAACCAGTTGCCGAAGCCACCGATCAGTGCCGGCATGACCATGAAGAAGATCATGATCAGGCCGTGGCCGGTGACGAAGACGTTGTAGCTCTGGCCGTTGGCGAAGATCTGCAGGCCGGGCTGCTGAAGCTCGATACGCATCATAATCGACAGGAACCCGCCGACGAGTCCCGCCATGATCGAGAAGATCAGGTAGAGCGTCCCAATGTCCTTGTGATTGGTGGACAGTAGCCAGCGTCGCCATCCTGTCGGATTGGCATGAGCTTCCCCGTGTTCGCGAGCGTCGACAGTTGGGAATTGGGCGTTCGGGGCGGTTCCCATGGGTTCGCCTCCCATTAGGACAGTTTCGAACTTTCATTTCCAATGGTCAAGGCCTGAGCCACGCCTGGCGGGGCCGCCATCAGCAAAACGCACAGTCGCGTTCAAGGTGAACCAACTATCGTGGCTTTGAACTGGGCGCATCGGGGCGGCGCCGTGGACGAGCAACTCATCCGTGGCATTCGCCTCGCCGCCCACTCAATGGATAACCCGAGGGCGCAACTATGCGGCGAGAGGCCGGCGCGTATCCACCGCTGCGTTACATTAAAGATGGTCATTTCAGTGACTGAACGAATACGTACAGCCACCAAATCCCATAACCCAGAAGCATAAGCACCGCGACCATGACCAGAAACAAAACTAGCGCGATTGAGCCCCCTTGAACGCGGGGTGAAAACCCATCCAAGGCGTCAGTTGTTTTGGTTTTTCCAGCGCCGATCGGCTGCTGAGTCCGCTTGCTTGTCGTCATTTCTACCTCCCAGGGGACGTGCATCAGCGTCCATTGGGCTGACTATTAGAACGGTCGCTTTCGGCAATAGCGTCATATGAATACTGCTGCTGGGTCAGCTCACCCGTCCCGAGGCACGTTCCTGCGCGCCGTGGAACGGAGAGCTTCGGCACCAATAGCCAGACGCGCTATCGAAAGAACGCGAGCAGGATGATGATCGGCAGGGGAATGCCCAACATCCAAAGAAGAATACCGCGGCCCATTGTTCGTCCTCCAATTTGTCGAGGCAGAACCCGCCACTGAAAGGAGTGTTCCCGGCCCTATAGGTTCCGGCTGGAACTCTTTTGCTTCGCCATCTGTTCACCCCTCGTCACGTGTGTGACGGAGCATCGGAGGGTCTCATGAACGGCGTCATCTACATCGTCGGCCTTATCGTGGTCGTGTTGGCCATACTTTCATTTCTCGGTCTTCGGTAAGGCATGTTTCCGATGGCAAGTCTGCCACCTTGGAACGGGCACTCTTCAGACGCGTTCTGTGAGAGCCGGATCCGTCGCTTAGCCGGTAACGAACATGACCCGTTATTTCTTCGACAGCACGGATGGCGACTTCGTCGATATCGACGAGGACGGAATTGAACTTTCCAGCGACGAAGAGGCGCGGCGATCAGCGTTGGACGCCTTGCCGGATATGACACGCGCGGTGATGCCAAACGGCGACTGCCGATTGTTCACCGTTAGCGTCCGCAGGGAAGAAGGTGGCGTCATTTACCGGGCGAGCATGGAACTTTTGGGCGAGCGATCCGAAAACTGGAGCACAAAGGAGGTCGATATGGCGAATGCAGATCCAAACAAGGCGGCAGGTCAGCCCGGGAGGACAAGTGATAGCCGCCCACGACCGGGCACAGGCATACCGAAAGACGATCGCGGAACGCCGGCGGCGGATGCGAGCGTCGCTTCGCCAGCAAAGGGCGAGCCAAAACCCTCCAGCTCGCCGAGCGCACTCGACCCTGGKCGGCCGGTTAAGAAAACCTGATCTGCGGGGCCGCTAGGAACGCCTCGGCGTGCGCCGGTTTAAGCTGGGATGAATGAACCCTTCCGACGGCCGCAGATGTTGCCAAGTTATCGGCGCATGGGGATCGAGTTGATCGCTTGCGGTGCCGTCAAGCTTCGAGCCTGTCACGCTCGATGACGAGCTCGATGACCACGCCCAACGTGTCCCAAACTCTGCTGACCCGGCCAAGTTGACTTGCCGTCGCTTTGACCAAGCGGCTCCCGAAGCCTTCGCCTCCCGATCTCCGCGGAGATGGACCACCGCGCTCGCGCCAGACGATCACGAACTCGGACAGTCGCTCTGAGCATGTAATCTCGACCATGCCGTCCATCGTCGAAAGACTGCCGTATTTCGCGGCGTTGGTCGCGAATTCATGGAGCAGCAGCGAGAGCGATGTCACCAAGGTGGAAGGGATTGGAATGTCAGCACCGCGAACCTCGCAGCGCGACCGTTCACCCGCACGATAGGGTGCGAGTATGGCTGCAATCAGCGGGTGCAACGTGGTTGCGGCCGGTTCGCTTCCCGCAGCTACGGACGACATAGTCAAAGCGTGCGCGCGCGACAGGGTGGCGAGACGCTCGCTAACCGTTGAAGCGAGCTCGGCCGGGGTATTGGCTGAACGCGCCGTGAGATTGACGATTCCGCTCGTGAGCGCGAAGACGTTCTTGACGCGGTGGTTCATCTCGTGAAGCAGCAGCTGTTGCTGTTCCTGCGCCCGTTGCCGCTCCGAGATATCCCGGGCAATCTTCGAGGCCCCCACGATTTCGCCTCTGGCGTCCCTGATGGGCGAGACGGTCAGCGAGATCGCTACAGGCGTTCCGTCCTTGCGGCGGCGGATGGTTTCGTAGTGCTCGATGTGCTCCCCGGCGCGAATGCGCTCCAGAATCGTTGGCTCCTCGCCCCGACGGTCTTCCGGAATGAGCAGCATGACGGGCTGACCCAACATCTCCTCTCGCCGATACCCGAAAAGGCGCTCGGCGCCCGGATTCCAGTCGGTGATGAGACCGTTCAGATCCTTTGCGATGATCGCGTCATCGGACGATTCGACGAGCGCAGTCAGCCGGCGGGCCGAGGCGTCCCCGGCATGACGTTCGAGGGCAAAGCCGAGCTGGCGTGCGACGAGCAGCGCGAGGTCGCGCTCGTGATCGGTGAAGACCCGCGGAGTGTCATAATAGACCATGAACTTGCCTGCCAGTTCGTCGGCTCCGGCGAGCGGGATGAAGGCCAAGGCATGGATGCCCTCGCCGATAATGGTTTCGATGAGTTGTCTCGGCTCCTTGCTGAGGGCGACGTCCGAGAGGAAGATCGGGTCGGTTTCGCGCTCATGGCGCTTCCAGGGCGAGTGGCCGTCTACAGCGGCGCGGTATCCATCCGAGAGGCCGCGCCAAGCGACGAAACGCATTGTTCCCCCATCATCGAAGCGAAGGATCGACGCCCGCGAGCACATGAGGGTTTCACAAATGGCGTCAAGCGCACACTCGTAGATCTCGACGACGGTGCGGGCTCGAAACAGGCGATCGGTGAAGCGGAAGAGTGTGGTCTGCTCCCGAACCTGGCGCGCCAGATCGTTCGCAGCGTCGGTGGTCCTGCTGCGGACCGTAACCGTCGCCTGACGATCGGTGCTTTGCTCCATGGGCACCCTCATGAACAGCCGAGATCTCGCACAACGAGGAATCCCCTCTGGCGACCGGGGCATTCGAGCACCGATCCCGGCTCATCGCAATGTCATTTGGTCATAATCCGTTCTTCGTTTGAGCAGGGGTTCGTGCGCGCCGCCAGCGCAGTAAGGCGTCTGCGCCAACGACCGCACCTGTGCAAAGATCAACCTTGGGCTGATACTGAAATCCGAACTCGTCGTTCGCCAGCGTTGCATTTCGTTCGTCAGGCGAATGCGATTGCGACTCTGAATTTCGTCCTCGGCCCTGAACTCGCACGCCTCGCGGGATGGAGAGGATTTCGAGCGCCGGAGGGCGGCTCCGGCCCGACCGAGCACCAACCTGGTGTCGAAGCCGGCCTCGGCGATCACGAAGCCGGTGGCAAACCGAATGGTGATTGTCGCTCCCGAAACGACGAAGGTCGCCGACAACGCAGAGATCAACCTCTTGATGATTTCAGGGCCTTCATCGGAGCTCGCGAGCGGCTTTACCAGCGCAAATTCATTCGAGTCGATGCGTCCCACGACGCCGACGCCGGTGGTRCCAATGCGCTCGGCGATTTGGACGAGAACCTGGTCGCCGACGTCGAAGCCATAGCCGGAGTTGATGTCATGAAAGCCCGCGACATCCAGCTTTGCGATCAGCATAGGACCTTTGCCCGTGGCAGCGAGGCCCGCCACAGAATTCACGCAGTATCGCTCCATGGGTCCTCGTGTCCGGGACCTGGCCGGGCTCAGCCCTTTTGCGGCGGGGACCGCATCGCCATATCCAGGCAAACAACGCAGGGCGGTTCCACCAATGCTCGACGTTACACCTCGCTTCGTCCTCAACGAGGACGACTTCGATTCGTCCACGCTTCCGCTCTCACCAGCAAGCGATGGCGCGCTGCTCGATGCTTATTCGCTTGCCGTCACCGACGTGGTGGAGCGGGTGGGCCCGGCCGTCGTCAGGCTTAATGTCCGCAGGCACGGGCGCCCCTCCGGCTCCGGCTCGGGCGTGATCCTGTCGCCGGACGGGCTCATTCTCACCAACAGCCATGTCGTGCAAGGCTCGGCGCGGGTCGGGGTGCAGATGCCAGACGGGCGGCATTTCGATGCGCGTCTGATCGGCGATGACCCGGATACCGATCTGGCGCTCGTCCATGCCGAACCGCCCGTGAGCCTGCCGACGGGCCGTCTCGGTGACAGCGGGCTGCTGAAGCGAGGACAGATCGCCGTCGCCATCGGCAACCCGCTCGGGTTCGAGGCGACGGTGACGGTCGGCGTGATCTCGGCGCTCGGCCGCTCGCTGCGCGCCAAGAACGGCCGGCTGATCGACGATGTGATCCAGACCGATGCTGCGCTCAATCCGGGCAATTCGGGCGGCGCGCTGGTGTCATCGCGGGGCGAGGTCATCGGCATCAACAGCGCCATGATCATGGGCGCGCAAGGCATCAGCTTCGCGGTGGCGTCGAACACGGCGAGCTTCGTGATGGGCGGCCTCATCCGCCACGGTCGGGTCCGCCGGGCCTCGATCGGCATCGCGGCGCACCCGGCCGTGATCGCCCGTCGCATCCAGGTTGCGGCTGACGTGGATCAGGCGGCGGGCGTCATGGTCGACTCCGTGGAGGGCGGAGGCGCGGCTGATGTGGCCGGCATACGGGCAGGAGACATCATTGTGGCGGTCGACGGCACCCGTGTCTCCGGTGCCGACGATCTCGTGCGCCTGCTGGCCGAGGACAAGATCGGCCGGCCCACCGCCTTCGSACTGCTGCGCAATGGCCGCAGGCAGGTCATTGAGGTCACCCCACGCGAGAGGCGGGGGACATGAAGGCTGTTCCCCTGATGCTTCAGCCGCATGGGCTCACGCAGCAAAACGGATGGACGCGAACTCATTGAAGTCGTTGACGAAGCCGTGCTCGTTCGCGAGGCCCCTTTCATCTCAGGAGACACGGGAGGCTCACATGGGACCCTCAGAGGCAGTTGCTTCCGGCCAGGATCTTGCGCTGCGCATGAATGCAGCGTTCCCGCGCCGCGATTGGGTTGCTCTCCTGGCGGAACGGTCGCGAGAGAGTCGTGAGTTCGTCGAATGGCATCTTCAGGAAGACATCGCACCTCCGGAGACGCTGTTGCGCGCAGCATCAGGCCTGCTCGACGAGAATGCCGCCAGCGACAACTCACAAGTGGATTCCCCGACATGACGTTCAGAAACCACGAGGAGTATGAGGCTGCCGTACAGCGCGCCGCCGCGTTGAGCGATGCGCCCGAAGGATCTCCRCAGGCGGCCGAGTTCCGTCAGCTCACCGCTGAGATCCGCCGCTGGAATGAGGCGGACGAGGACGAGAACAGTCACGGGCCGGCCCCGCCCCACAGCTTGCTCACGCCGGACGATCTTCCCTTTTCGGGGCTGCCGGGCAATCTCGGGAAGCTCAGGAAGGACTGAGCCGTTCTCAGTCAAATGATCGGATGACCGCCGGTCACAGCGATGGTGGCACCCGAGACGTGGCTCGAACGCGGATTGGCCAGCGATATCCCGTCATTTCGGCAAGCCCGCGCGCCTGCTCAACGATGCCGAGGTACAGGGTTTGCCGAGTGAGGCCGGGCCATCGAGCGCGCGCCTCACTCCTTTCAGTCGGCAAGCCTAGCCTGCCCAACCCGATTGGGGCTCGATGTCAGACGTACTAGTCGAGTTCGTCGACTTTCGTGGTTCCAGATGCGCCAGCAGCACCAGTGGCTTTCTTTCCAGCCTTGGCTCCAGCGCTGCCATGCCCGCTGCCGCCTGCCTTGATGCGTGGGGCCACGACCTCAGCGTCGACATCGGCATTTCCGCTGGCTGAGGGCGCGGGACCGCCGATTTTGCCCTGTGCCTTGCCGCGTGTCTGGGTATCGACCGAGACGCCCTGCGCCAGAGCAGGCCCTGCAAGTGCGGCAGACATCGCAAGCACAATCGCGGACAATTTCACGCCATTCATCGGCTTCTCCTAGTCTGAATGCGCGACGGTATCGGTATTGGTGCGCCGCTCGCCTGGAACAATTGGACCGCCGCGCCAGGTCGGTACGAACGACGCAGGCCCATGCAAACGGCGCAGCATGACCATTGTTCGGATTTTCTGGGGTGATTTCGCGAGTCCGGTGCCGTATTGCGGCCCCGCATGTGGCAGTGATGAATCCCTGGCCCACAGGGGCGGGCGCTTCAAATATGTCGCCGTTCGGATAGGCTCATTGGTCGAATGACCTGCGACGTCGCATAGCCAGGATGCGACCACACGGCGATCAGCTCGCCCGTTTTGCAACGATGGTCAGCATGCCGTCTTCACCGAGCTGGGCAACGACCACGTCCCGTGATGTGAAGCCCTTCGCCGCGAGCGCCGATTTCAGCTCCGGCTCATTCTCTATGGCCGCTTGCAATTGCTGGATCTCGTCAGCCGAACGGTTTGTCAGTACCTGGTTGACCTGCACCTGGGCCTCAGCCGGAAGCGCAGCGAGATCGACGACGCTCACCGATTTGATAGTTGTTCGGCCCGAGCCCTGTTGCGGTGATGCAGACGGAGGTGTGGGCTGTGATAGACCCTGCGCATTCGCGCCGCCTGCCAGAATGAATGTAACGCCGACCACAGTTGTTATGATCTTTCGCATCGGATTTCCTTCCATGAGCTGTGGATAGGCGTCCAATTCCATAACGCGAATGCGGTCAGGGGCTGAAGCTGATCTGGTCATTTAGTGACCATATAGTGGCAGGGCTGCGTGATCGGCCTCCCAAACTAGGTGCGATCACGCGCCGATCGACGCGATCGTCAGCAGGCGCCAAAGTCATGCCTCCGCGGCGCGTTCGTCGCGCGCAGCCTACCAGATGGAGACCGGACGCCAGCACCTATCGACATCCCTGGAACAAGTGCCCAAGCGCCCGGTTTGATTGTGCATATATGGCAACTGTTTCAGGGAGATATCGATGAAACGGACGATCATCGCGGCGGTGTTTTGCGGGGCGACGATCCTGGCAGCTCAGGCGCAAACGCCGACGACTGCACCTACTCCTTCGCCAAATGCTCCAGCCGAAGCGAACGCGCCGCTGCCCGGTGCCAACAGCTTCACGGAAGGCCAGGCGAAGAGCCGGCTCGAGACCAACGGCTACACCGCAGTGTCCGAACTCAAGAAGGACGACAACGGTGTCTGGAAGGGCAGGGCGACGCACGACGGCCAGCCGGTCAACGTAAGCGTCGATTACCGCGGCAACATTACGCGCAACTGAGGATCTCGCAGATGACCCAGACCATCACGCGTTCGTACGATACCTATCAGCAGGCTGAATCCGTGGTGCGAAAGCTGAAGGACGCCGGCGTTGCCGATTCCGATATCAGCCTTGTCGGCCGTCACGCCGATGCCGATGAAAGCCACGCGGGCGAGGGAGCAGGAATCGGCAGCTTGATCGGCGGTGCAGCCGGGCTGCTGGCGGGTCTCGGCCTGATTGCGATCCCCGGCATCGGCCCTGTGGTGGCCGCTGGCTGGCTTGCTGCTACCGCCGCGGGAGCCGCGACGGGCGCCGTCGCGGGGGGGCTTGTGGGCGCCCTGACGAGTTCGGGCGTCGATGAAAATGACGCCCACTACTTTGCAGAGACGGTGAGGCGAGGTGGCAGCGTTGTGGCTGTTCGGGCAACCGACGAACAGGCGCCTACGGTCGTGGCAATCATGGACGGCGCGACACCCATCAACACAATCGACCGCCGTGCTGCTTATGAGAGGGAGGGGTGGACAGAATTCGATCCCGAAGCTCCGCCGTATGTGCGGCCCTCGATTTAACTGACCAGGGGGCCCCGGCAGCGATGGGGCCTCCTTCCAGCAACTTTGCATGCGGCTGGTGTTTGCCCAACAGCCTGCCACCCCGCGCCGCTATCTCGATCGATCAACTTCCCAGCGGTGGGCGCAATGCGACGAATTGTACGCGCCGAGGGGATCGGGACCTTGGCGACGGCGCCACGGATGAAAATGCATGGCCCAGTATTTTTTCGACATCGAGATCAACACCGAACTGGTCGTAGACGACGAAGGAATAGACCTTGAAGATCACGTCGCCGCGCGTCTTTCGGCGCTTTCAAGTCTCGGCGACATTATCGCCGAGCATATCCAGACCAGTGACGGTCTGAGAGTGGATATGAGAATCCGCTACGCCGATGGAACCCCCATTTTTGCAGCGACGCTGACGCTCAATAGCCAGTGGCTAACGCCAGTTCCCCCGTCTCAACTTCGGCAGACGGTGCCCCGCAAGACGGAACCGTGAGATAGGCATCATCTGAAGTGGTTGCCTGCGGGAAACTGCGGCCTCCAACCGGGCGCCACAATCAGGATGCCGAGGCGGCGCCAAGCACATGCCGAGATGACCCGAACACTCACGCGGCCATGAGCTTGTCGATTATTGGCAGCCGCGCGCATTTTCCTGTCGCGTGAAAGATCGCGTTGGCTTCGGCGGCAGCGGCGCCAACGATGCGTATTCCTCCGGCACCCRATCGGGCTGACTTTATCGTCATGCACCTCGACAAAGATCACCTCGATGCCGTCGATATCGCTTCGAAGTGACGTGATATTCGCCGAGATTGCCGTTTATGAACCGACCATAGCGATGGCGGTCAGGGTTTCCTCGTGAGGGGCATTCCGATACCCCCACCACGCCGCCGATGATCTGGCTTCGCGCCGTCTTTGGGTTCAGGATCCGGCCTGCGGCAACGGCGCTTACCACCCCATCCGGGGTCGACAAGGTCCATGCGGTGATCGGCCATCTGAACGCCATCTGAAAGGCGTAGCAGGAAGCCGACCAGACCGTCCGTCGTTGGAACAAACCCCAAGGCAGTTCGTTGCCACCACGCGAAATTCTTTGTTGGCCCCGGAAGGAGAAATCCGATGACACCTGTGCATGGGCGGACTGACCCTTGTAGTTTCCGTTAAGGTCTATACCGAGATGTGGCTAACCTTCACCGCGCCGCGCGACGAGAGCGCGGATGTTGTCGTACCTCTCGCTGCGATTAGAGCCTCGCGAGGGGATGGTGAATGCCGGAGCTTCAGGTGTGCCGCCGCGATCGCCAGGCTGATATTGCCGATGAACCGCGGGCCGATGACGTTCCCCATGCCTCTTCGGTCAGATCGAGCGGGTGTGCGCCACACACCCCGCGCTCGATAGCCAGGCCGCCAGCGAGACGCGACTGAGTGCGCTGGCCGCGGAGAGACCGGCCGCGCCCCGAAGCCCGCCTGCCTATGGCCCCATTTAGCCAAGACTGCGCTGGGTGAGGCCGAAAGTCTCAGCAAAAGCGCGGGTGAACTGCTCACTCGGAAAGCGGATGGCTATCGCTGAGTCGTCGATTCCCGCAACCTGATAGGCAATGTCCCACTCGCTCAGCCAAGTATCCATCGCCTGAAGACGAGATAGAAGGTCCTGCCCTTCGATCGGGATGAGGACCTCATGTGTCCGCGGCTGTGCTTCTTCGGTGGGGAAACAATTCATCGCATTGCCTGCGGTTTTCGGCTGCGGAATGGCTTGTCGATGTTCAATAGACGATCGAGGGCAGTGTCCGATGCCAGCAAAGGCCCCGCCGACGGCAAACCTCGGCGGGACCCTAGGTGTTTAGTCCCGGCATTTGATGGATTGGATCGAGCCTGAATCGTTCTGGCTCTGAAGTCCAGCATTTGCAGATGAACTCGTAGGGTGTGAGCCCCCTAAGGGTCTTCAGCCGGCGGCCGAAATTGTAGGCGACAACGAAGTCTGTGAGGTGCGC
>NZ_JBFTRC010000224.1:0-8711 GCF_056399325.1 Allobosea sp. 01N443 | reverse complement strand
GCGCGACGATGGCAAGCACGGAGGTGAAGGCATCCGCCAGCACATGCAGATAGGCCGCCTGGAGATTATGATCCCGCCCACTCCCGGCGTGGTGGTCATGATGGTGATTGTGGTCCGCGCCACCATGCGCATGATGGTGATGGTCATGGTGATGCGCAGGGCCATGGTCATGTCCGTGTTCGCCCTTCAGCAACCAGGCGCTGGCGAGATTGACCGCAAGGCCCAGAACCGCGACGGCAATCGCCTGCCCGAAGACGATCGGCACCGGCTGGACAAGCCGCATCACCGATTCCCAACCGATGAACAGGGCGACCAGCGCCAGGACGAGCGCGCTCGCGAAGGCTGCGAGGTCGCCGAGCTTGCCGGTGCCGAAGCTGAAGCGTGGGTCGCGGGCGTGGCGCCGCGCGAAGCGATAGGCGAGAGCCGCGATCAGCAGCGCCGCCGCATGGGTCGACATGTGCCAGCCATCGGCGACGAGCGCCATCGAGCCGAACAGCGTGCCGGCGGCGATCTCGCCGACCATCATCGTCATGGTCAGCGCAATGACGATCCAGGTGCGCCGCTCGTTCTCCTGGTGGTCTGCGCCGAGGAAGACATGGTCGTGACGCGGCGCCAGGCTGGCCAGTTCGGACATCGCTGGAACTCCCGTTGGATCAAAGATACTTGGTCAGCGCCTTCAGGCTCTCGATCGAGCGCCGCGTCTCGGGCGTCTGCGTGCCTGTCGTCTCGAACAGGTGATGGTCGATATGGTCGAAGATCAGCAGCATCTTGACCTTCTCCAGCGCCTTTTCGACCGCCTGGAGCTGCTGCACCACCTCTGGCACCTCGCGCCCTCCCGCGAGCATCTTCACGACGGTGTCGAGATGGCCCTGCGCCCGGTGCAGCCGCTTGACGATATCGGGATCATGTGCGTGGCTCATGCTCACATCCTATCCAGGGGATAGGATGTGTAAACCGAGTGTCGGCGCTCCCGCCCCCTCTCGGTCGCCGGCTGCAAGTGGCATGGCAGATCACCCGCCGGTGTGGCCACGCCCATCCGGGAGATCGCGCTGGAACAGCCTGACAGGGCCACAAAGCGCGCTATAACGCTGCAAAGCCGTGCCCGATGCGCGGCGTCTTCCGGGAGGCCACCATGCTCGCCAACGCCCCGCGCCCGTTCAATTTCGATCTCGGCGAGACCGCCGACGCGATCCGCGACACCGTCCACGCCTTCGCGCAGGAGAAGATCGCGCCGCGCGCCGAGGAGATCGACCGCTCAAACCAGTTTCCGCGTGACCTCTGGCCCGAGATGGGGGCCCTCGGCCTGCATGGCATCACGGTCGGAGAAGAGGATGGGGGCGCAGGCCTCGGCTATCTCGAGCATGTCGTGGCGATCGAGGAGGTCAGCCGGGCCTCCGCCTCGGTCGGCCTGAGCTACGGGGCCCATTCGAATCTGTGCGTCAACCAGATCGCCCGCAACGGCAATGCTGCGCAGAAGGCGAAGTACCTGCCAAAGCTGATCTCGGGCGAGCATGTCGGATCGCTCGCGRTGTCCGAGCCCGGCGCCGGCTCGGACGTGGTCTCGATGAAGACACGGGCCGAGAAGAAGGGCGACCGCTACGTCATCACCGGCAACAAGATGTGGATCACCAACGGCCCGATCGCCGAGACGCTGGTGGTCTACGCCAAGACCGACCCCGCCGCCRGCGCGAAGGGCATCACCGCCTTCCTGATCGAGAAGGGCATGAAGGGCTTTTCGACCGCCCAGAAGCTCGACAAGCTCGGCATGCGCGGTTCGGACACCTGCGAGCTCGTCTTCGAGGAGTGCGAGGTCCCGGAGGAAAACGTGCTCGGCCAGGTCGGGCGCGGCGTTAACGTGCTGATGTCGGGGCTCGACTATGAGCGCGTCGTGCTCTCGGCCGGGCCCCTCGGCATCATGCAGGCGGCCATGGACGTGGTCATGCCCTATATCCACGAGCGCAAGCAGTTCGGCCAGTCGATCGGCGAATTCCAGCTCGTCCAGGGCAAGGTCGCCGACATGTATGTGATGATGAATGCCTGCAGGGCCTATGTGTATGCCGTCGCCAAGGCCTGCGACCGCGGCGAGACCACGCGAGAGGATGCCGCCGGCGCCATCCTGATCGCGGCCGAGAAGGCGACGCAGATCGCGCTCGACGCCATCCAGCTTCTGGGCGGCAACGGCTATATCAACGATTATCCGACCGGCCGCCTGCTCCGCGATGCAAAGCTCTACGAGATCGGGGCCGGCACCAGCGAGATCCGCCGTATGCTGATCGGCCGCGAGCTGTTCCAGAAGACGAAATAGGCCAGTGCCCCTCTATTTCGCCTATGGTCTGAATATGGACATCGCCGGGATGGCCAAGCGCTGTCCCGGTTCGAAGCCACTCGGTCTCGCGCGCCTGCCGCRCCATCGTTTCATCGTGACGAGCGATGGCTATGCCTCGGCTGTTCGCGATCCGCGCGAAACCGTCCATGGCGTGCTCTGGGACTGCTCGCTCGGCGACATCCGCGCACTCGACAAGTTCGAGGACATCGCCAGCGGTCTCTATGTGAAGATCAGCCAGCCGGTCATCGTCGAGGGCGGCGCCAAGCGGGCCCTGGTCTATGTCGGCCGCAGCGGCACGCTCGGAAAGCCGCGCCCCGGCTATATGGAAACCGTCATCGCGAGCGCCAAACACTGGGCGTTGCCAGAGACTTACGTCACAGGCCTGAATCGGTTTCTGACCAAACCGAATCTCGACATGAAGTCGTTGAATCCAGATGTGAGCGCGGAGCTTCCGCCCGGCCCCGTCGCGGGTGTCCGGCCGCGGGCCCTGGCTCCGAAATAGGTCGCCCGGAACCTCCACGTCTTGTCCCCCCGGAGACGAAGACGCGTATGGCCGGGACAAGCCCGACCATACGCAAAGGGCGCTCCGCAGGTAGTCTGGCGGCTCAATGCATCGGCCCGAAAAGTGGATTGCGGTTTTCGGGAAAGCCGATGCAATGACAGATGGTTAGATCATCGGACCGGATACGATATCCGGTCCGATGATCTATGCCGCCAGCCCCTTCGCCAGTTCGCTGACCTGCTTCTCGAACAGCGCGCGATAGGCGCCGTTCTCGCGGGTCAGCAGCGCCTCGTGGCTGCCTTCTTCGACCACCCTGCCGCGATCGAAGACCAGGATGCGGTCCATCGCCCGCACCGTCGAAAGCCGGTGCGCAATGACGATGGTAGTGCGCCCCTGCATCAGGCGCTCCATCGCCTCCTGGATCAGCGCCTCCGATTCCGAATCGAGGCTCGAGGTCGCCTCGTCCAGGATCAGGATCGGCGCATCGGCCAGGAAGGCACGCGCGAGCGCAACACGCTGGCGCTCGCCACCCGAGAGCTTGACGCCACGCTCGCCGACCAGCGTCGCGTAGCCCTTGGGCAGGCGCATGATGAAGTCATGCGCGTTGGCGAGCTTCGCCGCCTGGACAATCCGGGCCATCGAGGCGCCCGGCTTGGCATAGGCGATGTTCTCCGCCAGCGAGCGGTGGAACAGCACCGGCTCCTGTTGCACGATGGCGATCTGCGCCCGCAGGGAGGTCTGCGTCACATCAGCGATGTCGCGCCCGTCGATGGCGATGCGCCCCCCGGAGACGTCGTAGAGACGCTGAACCAGCTTGACGAAGGTCGTCTTGCCGGAGCCGGAGCGCCCGACCAGACCGACCTTCTCGCCGGCCCGGATCGTCAGCGAGAAATCGCGATAGAGCGGCTCGACATGGCCTCCGTAATGGAAGGTCACCTGCTCGAAGGCGATCTCGCCCGCCGGCACCACCATGTCGGTCGCTCCCTTGCGATCGGGCACCCCATAGGGATGGGCATGCATGGCGACGAGTTCCTCCATGTCGTTCACCGAACGCTGGAGGTTGTGCACGTGCTGGCCGACATCGCGCAGATAGCCGTGAACGACCGCGTACGAGGTCAGCACGAAGGCGACGTCGCCCGGCGTGGCCTGGCCGTTGGCCCAGAGCCAGATGACCAGGCCGATGACCGCGGCGCGAAGCGCCAGCAGGACGATCTGCTGGGCCGTGCCCGAGGTCGTGCCGCGCACCCATGTCCGGCGGGTCCTGAGCGCCCATTTTGCCAGGACACCCGCCAAGCGACCGTCCTCGCGCAGCTCGGCGCCATAGGCCTTGACCACCGGATTGCAGGAGATCGCATCAGCCAATGCACCGCCGACACGCGTGTCCCAGCTATTGGCGAGCCGCGCAGCGGGCGCGACATAGCTGAGCGACAGCGCGATCGTGACACCGACATAGATCACCGAGCCAAGGAAGACGACGAGGCCCATCGCCGGCCAATGCCATGCCAACAGTGCCGTCGTGCCCACCAGCACGACCAGCGACGGCAACAGCGCGATCAGGACCGTGTCGGTCAGCAGGTCGAGGGCCCACATCCCGCGGGTGATCTTGCGCACCGTCGAACCGGCAAAGTTGTTGGCGTGCCAATCGGTCGAGAAGCGTTGCAGGCGTGCGAACGCCTCCTGCGCCGTCTCGCTCATGGTGCGCAACGTCATRCCGGTGATGCCGATGAAACCGAGATGCCGGAACAGCACGCTGACCGCTCCGAGTGCGAGCATCGCGCCCAGCGCCCATAGCGCCGCATCGAGTGCGCTGGCGCCCTCGCCCGCCACCGCATCGACGAGGCGRCCGGCATAAAGCGGCATGAACAGGTCCGCGGCAGTCGCCGCCATCATGGCCCCGGCCACGCCGAGAACCGGCCCTGGTCGGCGCGCCCAGTGCCGGAATGTGAAGCCGAGAACGGCCCGGAACGGCTCCTGCCGCCCGGTTGAGGATTGAAGAGACATAGAAATCATTCGGCGCCGCGCGGGAGCCGACTCCAAATCAGGTGGAGCCGATGCGAATGCGATCGTCTCCGGATGAAACGTAGAGATGAAAAACCCTGGCTGGGGACCGCCTCAGGCGGGCCGCGGCAATGTCCGACCTAGTGGCGGGACATTCGTGGGGGAGTGGCGACGATGATCATGAATTGCATTCAGCCCTCCCCTTTCGCGTGTTGAAGCCAAGATAAACAACATGCCGCATCGGCAGCGAACGCGCAAGCCGCTTCATTTGCAACCGGGGCATGTGTGACCTCGGGGGCACAGGCAATCTTCGGGCAACCCTGGAAAGCGGACCGCAGCGATGACGCCCTGCATGGGCAAGTCCCGTTATCGGACCTGCCGGATTTCCTACCAGAACAGGGCAACCAGCCTGACGGCGATTACCAGYAGGAAGGCGACGATGATCGTGCCGAGCACCTGTTGTCGCTTGGCGCGATCGGGAAACTGGCGAGCCAGCAGGCGTCCGAGCGGCTTGCGGAAGATGACGCCTGCGACGAGCAGAACGATCAGGATATGGGACAAGATGCAGACCTAGCCCTTGTCGCCGGCGTTCCTCGGCTCCGGCGCATCGAGGGGCGCACCAGCCTTCTTCCACGCGCCGAACCCGCCGGCGATATGCGCCACCGGCTTCAACCCCATCTCCTGCGCGGCCTGCGCAGCAAGCGCCGAACGCCAGCCGCCTGCGCAGAAGAAGACGAAGCGCTTGTCCTGCTGGAACACCGGCTTGGCATAGGGGCTTTCGGGATCGATCCAGAATTCGAGCATGCCGCGCGGGCAGTGGAAGGCACCAGGCATGCGCCCCTCCCGCTCCAGTTCACGCGGATCACGCAGATCGACGAAGACGACGTCGTCACGGCCGACCAGCGCGTTCGCCTGCTCGACGGAGAGCGTCTCGACCTTGGCCTCGGCTTCCGCCAGCAACGCCTTGTAGCCTTTGGTGATCACTTGCGGCATTGCCGGCCTCCATCTCGTCGGCGGCACCGTGGCCGCTCGTGCACATCGCGTCAATCGCGGGCTTGCAGCGCGGCCATGCCGACAGCACTCTGGCCCAAGGGAGGCGATTCATGGCCGGCTTCACGACGATCGATATGATCGCCTTCATCTTCTTCGTCGCCTCGTGGCTTGGCTATGGCCTGGCCGTGGAAAAGGGCCCACATGGGGAGYGAAGCCTCAACGCGCGGATGAATCTCCGTCGCGCGCGCTGGATCCAGGAATCGGTCCGGCGCGAAAACCGCATCATCGATACCCAGGTGATGAACGGACTGCAGAACGGCACCGCCTTCTTCGCCTCGACCTCGCTGATCGCGATCGGCGGCTCGCTCGCCCTGCTTCAGTCGACCGACCGCGTCGTCGCGATCTTCGCCGATCTGCCCTTCACCGCGCCGACCTCGCGCGCGGCCTGGGAGATCAAGGTGATCGGGCTTGCGGTGATCTTCGCCCATGCGTTCTTCAAGTTCGCCTGGAGCTACCGGCTCTTCAACTACTGCGCGATCCTTCTCGGCGCGATCCCGCCAAGGGAGCGGGTCGACGAGGAGGAGACGAAGGAGGCCGTCCGCGAGACCATCGCAATGAACATCGCCGCCGGGCGGCATTTCAACCGCGGCCAACGCGCCTTCTTCTTTGCACTCGCCTATCTCGGCTGGTTCATCGATCCTTGGCTGTTCCTCGCTGCAACGGCCGCAGTGCTGACAGTGATGTGGCGCCGGCAGTTCGCGTCGGAATCCGCACGAATCTTCACAAGCCCCGGTCACTGATTCGGGCTGTCCGGCCGCAACGATTGCTCTGGACACCGGCTGAACCTCCGTGAGACCGTCCGCCCCGGGGGGGAGCCGATCCGCGGATCAGGAGGCCAGCATGAGCAAGCAGCCAGCAATCGTCCTGGTGCATGGTTTCTGGGGCAATGCCTCACACTGGAACAGGGTGATCCTCGAACTCTCCCGGATGGGCTACACATCGCTCCACGCCGTCGAAATGCCGCTGACCTCGCTGGCCGATGACGCCGAGCGCACCCGCAAGATGGTGACGCAGCAGAAGGGCCCCGTGCTGTTGGTCGGGCACTCCTATGGCGGCGCAGTGATCACGGAAGCCGGAGATCTGCCCAATGTGGTGGGTCTCGTCTATATCGCGGCTTTTGCCCCAGATGCTGGCGAGAGCCCGGGCGGAATCACCCAGGAACACCCGCCAGAGGCGGCCGCAAACCTCTCTCCCGACAGCGACGGCTATCTCTGGGTCCTGCCCGACAAATTTCATGAGAGCTTCTGCCCCGACCTGACGCCCGAAGAGGGCTTCGTGATGGGTGTGACGCAGAAGGCCCCGCTTGCCAGCACCTTCGGCAACACCATCACCGCGCCGGCCTGGAAGAAGAAGCCATCCTGGTACCAGATCTCCGGTGAGGACCGGATGATCGCGCCCGCGAACCAGGAGCGCATGTCGGCCCGCCTCAACGCGCGAAAGGTCATCACGCTCGCTGCCAGCCACGCTTCGCTCGCCTCCAAGCCGGCCGAAGTCGCCGCTCTGATCGACGAAGCAGCCAAAGCGACCGCACCGGCTTGAGCCCTTCGTCTCCGCGCACTGCCGCGATGGCGACCGCAGTGCTTTTCACCTCACGCGGCAGGGCAAGCCGATCCCTCCGCCCTGGCCTCGCCGCTTGACGAATCCTGCAGCCCTGCCTCTCTGGGAGGCATGACCGATCACGTTGACGCCCTCGAAGCCGCCATACTCGACCTGCTCACGGAGGCAGGACTGGGTCGTACGATCAGCGCGATGGATGCCGCGCGCCGCGTCGGCGGCGACCATCCCGATGGCTGGGGGCCGCTGATGCAGCCGATCCGCCGCATCGCCGTGCGGATGATGAAGGAAGGTCGCCTCGTCATTACCCGAAAGGGTCGCCCGGTCGATCCGGACGATTTCCGCGGCGTCTACCGCCTGTCCTTGCCAAGCAGCGAATAGGCCCTGCTCCCCGCAACGTCAGGGAGCGGGGAACAGCGCATCCGTGTAGCCGGCGGCGTAATAGGCAACGAGACCAGCCCATTCCTTGAAGGCGAGCTCTGCGATGTCGAGGCCGCGCGACGCCTCGCGGTAGGGCCTGAAGAAATCGGCCGGCTCATTGCTCGAGAGATAGTCGACCGGGAATGCCTCGACCGCGAATCCGGCCTTTCGGAAGACGCCCATCGCGCGCGGCATGTGCCAGGCCGAGGTCAGGAGCAACCAGCGCTCGCCCGGCTTCGGCATCACGAGGTCGCGGGTAAAGATCGCGTTCTCGCGGGTATTGCGCGACTTGTCCTCAAGCACCACCCGCTCGGGCGGCAGGCCCAGCGCCTCGAAAAGCAGCCTGGCGCCATCGGCCTCGGTCCTGACCACGGGCGAGAGCAGATTGGCGCCGCCGCCGGTGAAGGCGATTTTCGCCTGCGGATGCAGCCGGGCGAGCTCGACCGCCTTGGTCATGCGGGCACCGGCGTGGTTCAGCACGATGTCGCCGCGCGCGACGCCGATTGCACCGCCCAGCACGATGACGCCGGTAACCGGCCCCCTGGCGGCCTCCTGCTGCGGAAAGCGGTTTTCCAGCGGCCGCACGATGATCCGCGGCAGCGGGCTGAAGGACAGCACCAGGATGCCGAGCATGGCAAATCCGCCGAGCCAGCGCGCCGGGCGCGCGAAGCGGGTGAAGGCCAGCAGCGCCGCCAAGGCCGCCAGCAGGATCAGCAAATTCACCGGCGAGAACAGGAACCAGATGATCTTGGACAGGACGAAAAACATCGGCGGACTCCGGAACGCACCGGCTGTCTAAGCATCGGCCCGAAAACCGGATTGCGGTCTTCGGGACAGCCGATGCAAACACAGAAGGCT
>NZ_JBFTRC010000223.1:0-8726 GCF_056399325.1 Allobosea sp. 01N443 | reverse complement strand
GCTCTCGGTCAGCTTCACGCCGACCCGCCGCTCGGCCTGCAGCAACTCGAACAGCGTTTCCTTCTCGGTGTGATCGGGCTGGGCCGGATACCCCGGCGCCGGCCGGATGCCGCGATATTCCTCGCGGATCAAATCTTCATTGGCGAGATTCTCGTCGGGGGCATAACCCCAGAACTGCGTGCGAACGAGCTGGTGCATGCGTTCGGCCATCGCCTCGGCGAAGCGGTCGGCCAGCGCCTTGACCATGATCGAGCGGTAATCGTCGTTGTCGCGGGCGAATTTCTCGGAGATGCGTTCCTCCTCCGCTCCCGCGGTCACCACAAAGGCGCCGATATAGTCAGGCCGCTCGATGCCATCGGGCGCGACGAAGTCCGAAATGCACATGTTGGGCTTGCCGTCGCGCTTCGAAAGCTGCTGACGCAAGCCGTGGAAGGTCGCCAGCGTGTCCTGGCGGCTCTCCCCGGTATAGAGCCGGATATCGTCCCCGACGGCGTTGGCAGGCCATAAGCCGATCACCGCCTTGGGATTGAACCAGCGCTCCTCGACGATGCGCTTCAGCATCGCCTGCGCATCGTCCCAGAGCGCGCGTGCCGCCTCGCCCTGCTTCTCGTCCTGCAAGATCGCAGGGAAGCGTCCCTTCATCTCCCAGGTCTGGAAGAACGGCGTCCAGTCGATCACCGGCACGAGATCGGCGATGTCATAGGTCCGGAACACGCGCGTGCCGAGGAAGCTCGGCTTTGGTGGGGTGTAGTTCGCCCAATCCGCCTTGAAGGCATTCGTCCGCGCCTTCACCAGCGGCAGGCGCTGCTTGTCGGCCTCGGAGCGGCGATGGGCGGCGGCGACCTTGGCGTACTCGCCCCTGACGCCCTCGATATAAGCCGGCTTTTGGTCCTGCGAGAGCAGGCTCGAGACGACGCCGACGGCGCGCGATGCGTCGGTGACATAGACCGTCTGCCCCTGGCTATAGGCCGGGTGGATCTTCACCGCCGTATGCACGCGGCTGGTCGTTGCGCCGCCGATCAGGAGCGGAATGTCGAAACCCTCGCGCTCCATCTCGGAGGCGACGGTGACCATCTCGTCGAGGGAAGGCGTGATCAGGCCCGAGAGGCCGATGATGTCGACCTTCTCCTTGCGCGCGACATCGAGGATCTTCTGCGTCGGCACCATCACGCCGAGGTCGATGACCTCGTAGTTATTGCACTGGAGCACGACGCCGACGATGTTCTTGCCGATGTCATGGACATCGCCCTTCACCGTCGCCATCAACACCTTGCCGGCGGCCGAACGCTCGGAACCACCGTTCAGGCGCTTCTCCTCCTCCATATAGGGCATGAGATAGGCCACCGCCTGCTTCATCACGCGGGCCGATTTCACCACCTGCGGCAGGAACATCTTGCCGGCGCCGAACAGGTCRCCGACCACGTTCATGCCGKCCATCAGCGGCCCTTCGATGACATGGAGCGGCTTCTCGGCTGCGGCGCGGGCCTCCTCGACATCGGTGTCGATGAAGGCGGTGATGCCGTTGACCAGCGCGTATTCCAGCCGCTTTGCGACCGGGTTATCGCGCCAGGCCATGTCCTTGCCGGAAATCGAAACCGAACCGTCGCCCTTGAAGCGCGGGGCGGCATCGAGCAGTCGCTCGGTCGAATCCTTGCGACGGTTGAGGACGACATCCTCGCAGAGCTCGCGCAGTTCGGGATCAAGGTCGTCATAGGAGCCGAGCTGGCCCGCATTGACGATGCCCATGTCCATGCCGGCCTTGATGCAATGGTACAGGAACACCGAATGCATCGCTTCGCGGACCTTCTCGTTGCCGCGGAACGAGAAGGACAGGTTCGAGACGCCGCCCGAGATATGGGCATGCGGCAGGGTCTCGCGGATCGCCCTGGTCGCCTCGATGAAGTCGTTGCCGTAGTTGTCGTGCTCCTCGATGCCGGTCGCGACGGCAAAGATGTTGGGATCGAAGATGATATCCTCGGGCGGGAAGCCGATCTGCTCGGTCAAGAGCTTGTAGGCCCGCGTACAGATCTCGATCTTGCGTTCGAAGGTGTCGGCCTGGCCGGTTTCGTCGAAGGCCATCACCACCACCGCCGCGCCGTAGTTGCGGCAGATACGGGCGTGATCGAGGAAAGCCTCCTCGCCTTCCTTCATCGAGATCGAATTGACGATCGGCTTGCCCTGGATCGTCTTCAGGCCGGCTTCGATGACGTGGAACTTCGACGAGTCGACCATGATCGGCACGCGGGAGATGTCCGGCTCCGAAGCGATCAGATTGCAGAACTCGGTCATGGCCTTCTCGGAATCGAGCAGGCCTTCGTCCATGTTGATGTCGATGACCTGCGCGCCATTGGCGACCTGGTCGCGTGCCACATCCAACGCTGCGGCGAAGTCGCCTTCCTTGACCAGCTTGCGGAAGCGGGCCGAGCCGGTGACGTTGGTGCGCTCGCCGACATTGACGAAAGGAATGGTCTCGTCGAGCGTGAAAGGCTCGAGCCCAGCCAGCCGCAGATAGCGCTTGATCTCCGGCACGGCGCGCGGCGGCTTGCCCGCGACGGCTTCCGCAATCGCGCGGATATGGCCGGGCGTGGTGCCGCAGCAGCCGCCGACGACATTGACGAGCCCGGCATCGGCGAACTCAGCGAGCATTCCGGCCGTCGCTTCGGGGCTTTCGTCATACATGCCGAATTCATTGGGCAGGCCGGCATTCGGATAGGCGCAGATCAGCGTATCGGCAACGCGCGACAGATCCTTGATATGCGCCCGCATCTCGCGCGCGCCGAGCGCACAGTTGAGACCAACCGTCAGCGGCGCGGCATGGCGGATCGCATTCCAGAACGCCTCCGTGGTCTGGCCCGAGAGCGTGCRCCCCGAAAGGTCGGTGATCGTGCCGGAGATCATCACCGGCAGGCGCAGGCCCTTCTCGCGATAGACCTCCTCGATCGCAACGATCGCAGCCTTGGCATTGAGCGTGTCGAAAATGGTCTCGACCAGTATCAGCTCGGAGCCGCCATCGATCAGGCCACGCACCTGTTCGGCATAGGATTCGCGCACCTGATCGAAGGTCACCGCGCGGAAACCCGGATTGTTCACATCCGGCGAGATCGAAAGCGTACGGTTCGTCGGCCCAATCGCGCCGGCAACGAAACGACGGCGCCCATCGACCTTCTGAGCGAGAGCGGCCGCTTCGCGCGCGAGCTTCGCCGAGGCGACGTTCAGCTCATAGGCGAGCGCCTCCATGCCGTAATCGGCCTGGGCGATCTGCGTCGACGAAAACGTGTTGGTTTCGACGATATCGGCACCCGCCTGGAAATAGGCGAGGTGGATTTCGCGAATGGCGTCCGGCTGGGTCAGGACCAGCAGGTCGTTATTGCCCTTGAGATCGTGGTTCCAGCCCTTGAAGCGCTCGCCGCGAAACTCTGCTTCCGAGAGCTTCAGGTTCTGGATCTGCGTCCCCATCGCACCGTCGAGCACGAGGATGCGCTCGGACGCGGACTGGCGAAGCGCGCGCTCGATCTCGATGCCATCGACCTGGCTGGGATTGTAGTCTGACATCGCGAACGCCTTCGTCATGAAACTCTGCTCGTATGGTCTTCCCGTCATTGCGAGGAGCAAAGCGACGGAGCAATCCAGAGGCCACTGAAGACAGGCTGGATCGCTTTGCTCCCAATGACGGCTGGCACGCTACTCCGCGGCCGCCTGCTGCGGCGCGGCCCTGTCGGGCTTCAAGCCGACAAGATGGCAGATCGCATAGACCAGGTCGGCCTTGTTCATCGTGTAGAAATGCAGGTCGGAGACGCCACGGTCGATCAGGTCGAGCACCTGCTCGGCGCAAACCGCAGCCGCCACGAGCCGGCGCGTCGCGGCGTCGTCTTCCAGGCCCTCGAACCGATCGGCCAGCCATTGCGGCACGCTCGCGCCCGTCTTGGTGGCGAAGCTCGCCGTCTGCTTGAAATTCAGGACGGGGACGATTCCGGGCAGGATCGGGATATCGATCCCCCGAGCCCTGACCTTGTCGAGATAGCGGAAATAGACGTCGTTATCGAAGAAGAACTGAGTGATCGCCCGGGTCGCACCGGCATCGACCTTCTTCTTCAGGGCATCGATATCGGCATCGAGCGAGGCCGCTTCCGGATGCTTTTCGGGATAGGCCGAGACTGTCACCTCGAAATCGGCGGCGCGCCGGATCCCGGCGACCAGATCAGAGGTCTGGTGATAGCCCTGCGGGTGCGGCTCGTAGACCGTTCCCAGTCCACCGGCCGGGTCACCGCGCAGCGCCACGATATGGCGCACGCCGGCCGCCCAATAGGAGCGGATCACGTCGTCGACCTCGGCGCAGGTGGCGGAAACGCAGGTCAGGTGCGCCGCCGGCTTCAGCCGGGTCTCGTCAACCATGCGCTTGACGGTGTTGTGGGTGCGTTCTCGCGTCGAACCGCCGGCACCATAGGTCACCGACACGAAGGTGGGTCCAAGCGGCTCGAGACGGTGCACGCTCTCCCAGAGTGTCGTCTCCATCTCCGCTGTCTTCGGAGGAAAGAACTCGAAAGAGACGCTGGGCCGGCGGGTGCCGTGCCGGCTGGGGCGAAACGCATTCATCAGGCCACCTCGAAACTGGAATTCTGACGCAGCGGGAAATCCCCCTGCACGCGCCGGTCACGTCCACGCCAGAGCATCACGGAGAGTTGGCCGGACGCCCCCTCGGCCGAGGTCACCTCTTCGGAGAGATCGCAGCTCAATCCTGCCTCCGCGAACCAGCCGGCGATCTGGGCCCGCGAGAAACCGAGCCGGCGATGCGCGTGCTCGGTTCGCAGGAACTCCATCTCGTGCGGCGCGAAATCGACCACGATCAGCCGGCCGCCGGGGGCGAGCATCGCGGCCGCCTCGCGCAGTGCGCGGCCGGGGTCATCGAGGAAATGCAGAACCTGATGGATGATCACCAGATCGAAGGCCCCGCGTGCGAAAGGCAAGGCGTGAATATCGCCCTGTCGCAGCTCAACCCGGGACAGCCCGGCCTTCTCGAGATTGGCGCGCGCCACGGCGAGCATGGCATGGCTGGCATCGACACCGATGGCACGGCCGAATTTTGGGGCGATCCGCTCCAGCATCCGGCCCGTCCCCGTGCCGAGGTCGAGCATCGCGCCGGAAGAGCCCTCCCCGGCAGCCGCCTCGACGGCCGCCTCGACAGCATCGTCGGGGACATGCAGCGACCGCAGCCGGTCCCAGTCCCGAGCCACGCTGGCGAAATAGGACTGCGCCGCCTCGGCGCGCGTGGAGCGAACGGCAGCGAGCCTCTCGCGGTCCGCGGCGAGTTCAGGATCCGCCCGATCGAGCCACGCAGCCAGGGAGGCCGCGAAGGCGCCGCCCGCTCCCGCTTCGTCGAGCCGGAAGAAGGCCCATGCCCCCTCACGATAGCGACGAACCAGCCCGGCCTCGGCGAGGAGCTTGAGATGGCGGGAAATGCGGGGCTGAGACTGCCCGAGAATATCTGTCAGATCCGAAACGGAGAGCTCGCCCTCCGCCAACAGAGCCAGGATGCGCAGCCGTGTCTCCTCGCCGGCCGCGCGCAGGCCCGCAAGCAAGGATGACGAGGACAGCGTCGTGGGTTGGCGCAAAGGATCAGCCTTCGAAATTCAGAAAAACATATAAAGATATCTTTATGTCAAAAGAGGAGAAAGAGCAAGCACCTTCCTCGCGCCAGCGAGATCCCGCCCCCCTGTCAGCCAATGTTGGCACCACTCAGCGCCRCATCGCCGCTTCAAGCGCTGTGTAGATGCGCGGGTCAGACGATTGCGAGACGTTGAAGCGCAGGAATCGTCCCGCCGTTAGCGACACGCTGAAGGCATTTCCGGGGGCCAGGACGATATTCTCCGCCAGCACGCGCTGCGCGATCTCGGCGGCATCCAGCCCGTCCGGCAGGCGACACCACAGGAACATGCCTGCACGCGGCTCGATCCACGGCTCGATTCCGATAGCCTTCAACCGCGCGCAAGTCTCCGTCATGGCGCGCCCCAACCGCCCACGCAGCCCGTCCATATGCTTGCGATAGGTACCATCCTTCAAGGCGCCCAGTAAAAACTCCGCCGAGACCCGACTGGCTCCGAAGGACGTGGCGATCTTGAGATCGGTCAGCCCCTCGATCCAGTCGCGTCGCGCCGCGATGAAGCCACATCGCAGCGAGGCCGACAGCGTCTTGGAGAAGCTGCCGATATGCACGACCCGATCGAGGCCATCGAAGGCGGCAAGCCGCGGCGCCGGTTCCAACTCGAAATCGGCAAAGATATCGTCCTCGATGATCGTCAACCCTGACTGCTCAGCCAATTTGAGCAGCCGATGCGCAATCACGGGAGACAGCACGGCTCCCGTTGGATTGTGCAACGCGGAATTAGTGACGTAGAGCCGTGGCCGATGCGCGGCGAGCACCTGTTCGAAGCGCACGATATCGGGGCCGTTCGGCGTATAGGGAACGCTGACGACCTTGGCTCGATGAGCCCGCAGCAGGGCCTGGAAGTTGAAGTAGCAGGGGTCGTCGACCACCACCGTATCACCCGGTTCGATCAGGAAGCGACAGATCAGATCGATGGCCTGGGTTCCGGACTCGGTCAGCACGATCTGGTCCGGCCCGGCCTCGATGCCATGCTCCGCCATGCGCCGGGCGAGTAGATGGCGCAACGGCAACAGCCCGAGCGGCGTGCCATAATCGGCCAACGTGGAGGCATCGGCGCGTGAGAGCGATCGCAGTGTTCTGCGCAGGCTTTCCTCCGGCAGCCATGATGCGGGAAGCCAGCCGCAGCCGGGCTTCAGGAAATCCTCGCCGGCCTCCAGCGATTGTCGCGAGACCCAGAGCGGATCGACTGCACGGTCGAGACGCGGCCCGATCTCCGCCAGCGACAGGGGTGGCAGATGCCCCGCGACATAGAAGCCCGAGCCGCGGCGCGAGCGGATCGCCCCCTCTGCGGCAAGCCGGTCATAGGCCTCGACCACCGTCGACTTCGAGACGCCCATCGTTTMGGCAAAGGCGCGGATCGAGGGCAGCCTGGCCCCCGGAGCCAGCACCCGCCTTGCCATGCGCTGGCGAACAGCYTGCATGACACGCCCGACAAGCGTGCCGTCATCGTCCAGGAGTGTCACGCAATCACCTAATTGTATTGCCTCTTGCAGCATGACAGTTTGCACCAACTGTCATGCACCGTCTCTGGCAAAGGATGCAGATCCCGGCGAATGCAGGCCGCGAACGGAGACTTCCTGATGGACAAGAGCATGAGCGGTTGGATCAACGGCTTTCTCGGCGTGCTGATCTTCAGCGCTTCGCTGCCAGCAACACGTGTTGCCGTGGTCGATCTCGACCCCGTTTTCCTGACCGCAGCACGCGCCGCAATCGCCGGCCTGCTGGGCCTGTGCCTGCTTCTCGCCTTCCGGCAAACGCGACCGCAACGGAGCGACCTTCTCCCGCTGATTGTGGTCGCGCTGAGTGTTGTCGTCGGCTTTCCGCTCCTGACGGCGCTGGCGCTGAAACATGTCAGCTCGGCTCACTCGATCGTCTTCATTGGCCTTCTGCCGCTGGCAACGGCGAGCTTCGGCGTCCTGCGCGGCGGCGAACGTCCCCGCCCGGTCTTCTGGCTGTTCTCCTGCCTGGGCAGCGCTCTTGTCGCCGGATTTGCGATGACCCAGGGCTTTGTCGCCTCCCCGGTCGGAGATCTGCTGATGCTCGCCGCGGTCATCATCTGCGGCCTCGGTTACGCCGAGGGAGCGCGACTGTCGCGAAAGCTCGGAGGCTGGCAGGTGATTTCCTGGGCGCTGGTGCTCTCCCTGCCGGTCATGGTCACGCTCAGCGCGTTGACCCTTCCGGCCTCGTTTGCCGATGTCGGCCGGCCGGCCTGGATCGGCCTGGCCTATGTCTCGGTGTTCAGCATGCTGGTGGGGTTCGTGTTCTGGTATCGCGGCCTGGCACAGGGCGGTATCGCCGCCGTCGGACAGCTGCAATTGCTGCAGCCCTTCTTCGGGCTGATGCTCGCCGCTCTGTTGCTGCATGAGGCCGTGAGCTGGCCGATGGTCGCCGTTAGCGCCGGCGTGGCACTTTGCGTGGCAGGCGCCAAGCACTTCGCACGGTAAGCGCACGCACGGCCATCCGTGCCATGCACCCCGGCACTTGCGAGATCTGGAGCCAGCCCCACATCCCGTCAGTGAATGGGCCGCGCGCGACCGCCCATCATAGCGGCCGTTTCAAGGGTCGCTATGAGCGCGCGAGGCCCGAGAGGTCAGAGCAGCTGGAGCGAGCCTGCCGCCGTTTTGCCGCGTTCGGTTTTCAGATCGAACGAGACTTTCTGTCCTTCCGTCAGAGTCATCAGGCCCGCTTCTTTCACGGCTGTGATGTGTACGAACACATCCTTGCCGCCATCTGAAGGCTGAATGAATCCGAAGCCCTTCTCAGTATTGAACCATTTCACGGTTCCGGTCGCCATAGCCGCATCCCCTGAAGCCAGCTTCTTGCGGATCTTCGGATGCATGCATCCGAATGCCCGACCAGAGGAGGATTGACCGAAAATGCAAAGATGTCGAGGCCAATCGTCAAGCAGGAGCGTCTGGCGATGACTATGGCTTAATCACCTCAAACTGTGTCTTCGCCTCCGCCAACGCGGAACCGCCAAGATAAACCTCGAACAGACCCGGCTCGACAACATAACGTCCGGTGTCGTCGTGGTATCCCAGCTTCTGGGCCTCCAGCTTGAAAC
>NZ_JBFTRC010000222.1:0-8744 GCF_056399325.1 Allobosea sp. 01N443 | reverse complement strand
CGCCAAAGGACCAGAAGGCCTGCCCGCCGAGCGACTGTTCCGGCTCCTGGTCGAGCAGGATGACCCTGCGCCCGGCATCGGCAAGCTCTGCCGTGGCGACGAGGCCGGCGAGGCCTGCCCCTATGACGATGACATCTGCATCGAGCGGCATGATCAGCCCCTTCGCCAGGCCATTTCCCCCGCAACCACTATGGCGACACCGTCTGCGGCGACAAGGCGGCCCGGCCCCGGTTGACGAATGGCCCGGGCTGCGCGAACCCCTTGGGTATGAATATGATTGCCCAGCGCCCTTTTCTCGGTGTCACCAGCTCGGCGCTCGGCCGCATCTGGCGTGATCGGCTCGATGCCGCAGGGCTCGGCCGTGCCGAGGCCCTCTCGCAGGTCGAAGGGCTCCCCGATATCGTGGCACGCGTGCTTGCCGGACGCGGCGTCGAGGCTGCCGATGCCATGCGCTATCTCGAGCCGAAGCTGCGCGATCTCCTGCCCGACCCCTCGACCCTGGTCGGCATGGATGCGGCTGCCGCGCGCCTGGCAAGCGCGGTTGCAACACGAGAGGCCGTCGCGATCTTCGGGGACTACGACGTCGACGGCGCCTGTTCCTCCGCCCTGCTGGCGGGTTTTCTGCGCGATGCCGGCGCCTGGCCGCGCATTCACATTCCGGACCGGCTGATCGAGGGGTACGGCCCCAACAGCGAAGCCATCCGCATGCTGGCCGCCGAGGGGGCGACGCTGCTCGTCACGGTCGATTGCGGCACGACCAGCCATGAACCGCTGGCAGAAGCGCGCCGGCTCGGCCTGGATGTCGTCGTGCTCGACCATCACCAGGCGCCTGAACAGCTTCCGCAGGTCGAGGCGCTGGTGAATCCGAACCGGCAGGACGATCTCTCGGGGCTCGGCCATCTCTGCGCCGCCGGGGTCGTTTTCCTGACGCTGGTCGCGACCGCCCGAGAACTGCGTCGGCAGGGCTTCTGGGCGCAGCGTGGCGCCGAGCCGGATCTGCTCGCCTCGCTTGATCTCGTCGCACTTGCGACCGTTGCCGATGTCGTGCCGCTCAAGGGGTTGAACCGCGCCTTCGTCCGGCAGGGCATCGCGATGCTGCGCGGCCGCACGCGGGCGGGCCTCGCGTCCTTGCTCGACGTCGCCGGGCTCGATGGCCCTGTTCAGCCCTGGCATCTCGGGTTCCTGCTCGGGCCGCGCATTAATGCGGGTGGACGCATCGGCGATGCCGGCCTTGGCGCGCGGCTGCTGATGACTGCCGACGAGATCGAGGCGCGCAGCATCGCCGCCGAACTCAACCGCCTGAATCAGGAGCGGCAGGAGATCGAGAAGCTCGCCGTCGAGGAGGCGGTGGCGCAGGCCGAGTACGCCTTGACGAAAGCTGAGGACCTGCCGGTCCTGCTGGCGCGTTCGGCCGACTGGCATCCCGGCATCGTCGGTCTCGTCGCGGCGCGCCTCAAGGAGCGTTTTCGCCGCCCAGCCTTTGCGCTGGCGCAGAACGGGGAGGGCGGCGCGACCGGCTCGGGCCGTTCGGTCGCCGGCGTCGATCTCGGCCGCGCCGTCAGGCAGGCGGTGGACGCGGGGCTTGCGGTGAAAGGCGGCGGCCACGCCATGGCGGCCGGCGTCACGCTGGCCCCGGGGCAGGATACGGCCTTCCATGCCTTTCTCGCCGAACGTCTCGCTCCGGAGGTCGCCCAGGCGCGCGAATCGGAATCGCTGCTCGTCGATGCGGCGATGAGCGCGGGCGGCGCCAATCCCCGCCTGCTGGCGGAAATCGAGAAGGCCGGCCCCTATGGCGCCGGCTGCCCCGAGCCCGTCTTCGTCTTTCCCTCGCATCGCCTGGTCGATGCCGTCGAGATCGGCAGCGGCGGCCATGTCAGGATCAAGCTCCGCAGCGGCGATGGCGCCACGATCGGCGGTATTGCCTTCCGCGTGGCCCAGGAACCGCTGGGCCGTGCGCTACTGGCCGCACGCGGCGAAAGCGTGCATCTGGCCGCAAGCCTCACCCTTAACCGCTGGGGCGGCAAGGAAACCGTGGAAGTGCGGGTGATCGATCTTGCCCGGGTGGTGTGAGCCCATCTGGCCTGTGCATGACTGCTATCTGGCGTCGAGAATTTGCCAAACTCAGGCTTGCCGATCCGGGAATGTCGCACTATAGCTCGCCCCGCTTCCGATGGGTTGCAACGAATTGCAACCGAAGCCTTGCGGCCTTCGTCTATCGGTTAGGACACCAGCCTTTCACGCTGGGGAGACGGGTTCGACTCCCGTAGGCCGCGCCACACTCCTTATGGGGTGTTAAATATCTGAAAAATCGGGATATTCGCTGAAGGGCGGCCGGGACGTGCCTACGATGCCCCCTTCGTGAGACGATTCTATTGTTGATCTCAGATACGAGCCACTGAGCCCGTCCTCGTGACCATCGGCTCGTCGCCGGGAACGAACGGCGTCATCTCCCCAGGCGGACGAGCCGACCGCGGGGGATGACGACGCGGGTGCAGCTTGCCGCTGTCAGGCTTCGATGGCGCATCCCAGGCGGGCAAGAGTTGCATCGATCCAACTCCGATCGTCCTTGCCCTCTTTGATCGCCAGCATCTTCTTTTCTTCCGCCTCGTGCTTCTTGCGCGCGGCTTCATAGATCGCGTCGGCGTGGTCGAAGGGCACACAGAGAATGCCGTCGTCATCGCCAATGACGAGATCGCCGGGCTCGATCACCATGCCCTCGATCGAGATCGGAACGTTGATCTCGCCCGGCCCGTCCTTGTAGGGGCCGCGATGGCTGATGCCCGCTGCGAAGATCGGCAGGTCGTTCTCGCGGATCCAGGCGGCATCGCGCACTGCTCCGTGGAGCACGATGCCGGCGATGCCACGCGTCTGCGCATGCGAGATCATGAGTTCGCCGATCAGCGAGTTCGTGAGATCGCCACCCGCATCCACGACGATGACATCACCGGGGGCGGCGAGATCGAGCGCCTTGTGGATCATCAGGTTGTCGCCGGGGCGTGTCTTGACGGTGATGGCCGGCCCGGCCATGACGCCGCCGCGATGAAGCGGGCGAAGCGAAGCGCCGCCCGCCGTCATCCGCGACATCGAATCGCTGACATTGGCCACCGGCAACGCGCGGAAACGCGCGATGAGGCTGCTGTCGACCTGGCGGCGACGCTTGAGAATCCGAAATCCGAGCATGAGCTATCCTTTGCTGTCTGCGCCAGCCAGCCGGGGTCGAGATGCATCCGTGGTGGCGCCGAGGGATTGCCCCGTTTGGGGCAATGACGGGCGAGGCCGGCTCGATCACGCTGCGTTTGGACGAAATCGTCAAAACGCAGAAAACGTGATCGAATCTAATAGTTTAGAGCATGCTGCGAAAAGCCGTTGCCACTTTTCGCAGCATGCTCTATGTCGCGCCGGCCTCTTCGCGGTCGACGCGCTCCTTGCCCCGGCGGATCGCGGGTAAGACCATGCTGCCGAGAAGCAGCATCGTCACGATGAGGAAGCCGAGGCTGATCGGGCTGGTGAGGAAGACCGTGAAATCGCCTTGCGACAGGAGCAGAGCGCGACGGATGCTCTCTTCCATCAGGGGGCCGAGCACGAAGCCGAGCACCAGGGGCGCAGGCGGGCAGTCGAGCTTGGCCAGAACGTAGCCGAGCACGCCGATGCCGGCACAGAGATAGACGTCGATCGCGCTGCCGTTGATGCTGTAATTGCCGACCGCGCAGAACATGATGATCGACGGGAAGAGCCAGCGATAAGGCACGCTCAGCAGCCGCACCCAGATTCCAACCAGCGGCAGGTTGAGCGCCACCAGCATGACGTTTCCGATGAACATGCTGGCGATGACGCCCCAGAACAGCTCCGGGTTGCGGGTCATGACCGTCGGTCCCGGCTGGACGCCGTTCATCACGAGCGCGCCGAGGATCAGCGCCATCGTGGCGCTTCCGGGAATTCCCAGCGTGAGCGTCGGTATGAAGGCCGTCTGGGCGGCGGCATTGTTCGCAGCCTCGGGAGCCGCGACGCCCTCGATCGCACCCTGACCGAAGCGCGAGGGATCCCGTGCCAGCTTCTTCTCGAGCATATAGGCCGAGAAGGACGAGATCGATGGACCGGTACCCGGCAGGATGCCGAAGAACGAACCGATCGCGGTTCCGCGCAGGGTCGGCAGGGTGATCGCCTTCAGATCGGACAAGCTTGGCATAAGTCCGGCGATATTCGCCTTGAAGATGCCGCGCTCTTCTTTTTGCTCCAGATTCATCACGACTTCCGACAAGGCGAATATGCCGACCGCCAGAACCGTGAAGCCGATGCCGTCGGCAAGTTCGGGCAGGCCGAACGTGTATCGTTCCATGCCCGAGTTCACGTCAGTGCCGATAAGGCCGAGGAGCAGGCCCACGACAACCATGGCAAGCGCCTTGAGCATGTCGCCATGCGACAGCACCGATGCCGAAACGAGCCCCATCACCATCAGCGAGAAATACTCAGGCGCGCCGAACTGCAGCGCCCATCCCGCGAGCGGCGTACCGAGCAGCACGATCAGCAGCGTGCCGATGCAGCCGGCAACGAAGGACGAAATCGCAGCCGTGGCGAGAGCTGCCCCGGCCCGGCCGTTCCGAGCCATCTGGTAGCCGTCGAGACATGTCACGGCCGACGACGTTTCGCCCGGCAGGTTGACGAGGATGGCGGTGGTGGAGCCGCCATACTGGGCGCCATAATAGATGCCCGACAGCATGATCAGCGCCGAGACCGGGGGGAGCCCGAAGGTTATCGGCAGCAGCATCGAGATCGTGACCAGCGGCCCGACCCCGGGCAGCACGCCGATCAGCGTTCCGAGCGCGACGCCCAGAAGGCAATAGGTCAGGTTCTGGACCGTCATGGCGACGCCGAACCCGAGCGCGAAATGTTCGAGCATCTCCATGGCTCAGAAATTCCAGGCGAAGAGCGGATAGGGCAGCTTCAGGCCCCAGATGAAGACGATCACGGCGAAAGAGCTCATCACGGCGGTCAGCACGAAGACTTCGCGCAGCCTGAACTCGTTGCCGGCATAGGCCGCGACCAGGAACATGAGCGCCAGCGCGGGCAGGAACCCAAGGCGCTCGATCGTGAAGCCGAACAGCACCATGGCCAGGGTCAGTAGGAAAAGCGGAGCCCAGGACCATGGACCGGCCAGGTTTCCGCCCTGCCTCAATCCCTTGATCAGGATGGCGACGCCGAACGCGATCAGCARGCCGCTCAGGATTTTTGGGAAATAGCCCGGCCCCATCCGCACCGTGCTGCCGAAGCGGTAATCGAGCGAGATATGGAGCGCGATCGAACCCAGGCCCATGAATAGGAGCCCGGACAGGACATCCTTGTTTCTCATCACATCCGATTTCATCAGGATCTCCATGCTCCGGCATCGGGGTCGCAACGAGCGGGCTTTCGGGGCCACGCCTTGGCGCAAACCCGGCAGCCAAAGGCCTCATTCCCGGATGGTCCCGGCCCTATATTGCCGGGCGAGCCAATCCGAGGATCTTGGTCTGGCTGCAGAGTGTCACGGCAGTTCAGGCCCGACCTTCAGGACCTCGCAATGGCTGCTTCACCGCGCCGATTGCGACCTGCCAGCCCTGAACACCGGAACAGGCGCTGATCGATGCCGCAGTGAGCCGCCTTTCGGGCAGGCGCCCGAGAGTGCAGGCGGCGCCGGCAATCCCGAGCGCAAGGCAATGGCCGCCGCCAACCCGGCCCTAGTCGTCAGCCTTGACGTCGGCGGTTTTGATGACCGCGGTCCATTTCGGCACGTCCGATTTGATCAGGGCGGAGAACTCCTGTGCGGTGCCGCCGATCGCCTCGGCGCCAGCCGCCCTGAGCTTCTCCTTCGTGTCCGGCATCTGCAGGATCTTGTTGATCTCGGTGTTCAGGCGCGCGACGATCGCGTGAGGCGTGCCGGCGGGGGCGGCCACGCCCCACCATGTCACGGCCTCAGAATCCTTGACGCCAAGCTCCTCGAAGGTCGGAACCTCCGGCAGGTCGGAGCTGCGGGCCTTCGCGAAGATCGCGAGCGGGCGCATCGTGCCCTCCTTGATATGAGACATCGCCGAGGGCACCGAGGCGACATAGACGTCGACGCGCCCGCCGAGGAGATCGGGAACGGCCTGCCCTGTGCCCTTGTAGGGCACGTGCAGGAACTTCACCGCAGTCCGCTGCTGCAGCAACTCGCCGGCAAGATGCGAGCTGGTTCCGACGCCGGGCGTCGCGAACTTAATGGCGTTGGGCTTGTCCTTTGCTGTGTTCAGGAGATCCCTGACCGACTTGATCGGCGAATCCTTGGCGACGACCATCACCTGCGGCGCCGACGCGGTGAGCGCGATCGGGGTGAAATCCGCGATCGGGTCGTAGTTCGCCTTTCCGAGGATTGGGTTGATGACCATGTTGGCGTTCTGCGCCAGCACGATCGTATAGCCGTCGGGCTTGGCCTTGCCGGCTAGGCCTAGRCCGACGCTGCCGCCGCTGCCGGGCTTGTTCTCGGGCACCACCGTCCAGCCGGTCGTTTCGCTGAGCTTGGCCGCCACGACCCTGGCCACGACATCGGTCCCGCCGCCGGGAGGAAATGGCACGATCATCCGGATGGCCTTGTCCGGATATTGCTGCGCATGCGCCACCGACGTCAGCGCCGATAGCGCCAGTCCCGCGAGGGCTTTGTAGGCAATCCTCATGTTCGTCTCCTCCCGGTTGTTTCTGTTTGCCCGGCTTCGTGCGCCAGGTTMATTCCGCAGCGAGTTCCGCGAGCCTTGCCAAGCTGCGTGCATCGGCTGCGTTGCCGTCCAGCACCGAAATGACGTGCTGGGCCGCAATTTCTGCCATGGCCTTGGCCGAACCCTGTGTCACGCCGGCGATATGCGGGGTCACGATCAGGTTGGGCAAAGTCCAGAGCGGGTTGTCCTTGGCTGGCGGCTCGAGCGYGAAACTGTCGAGGCCGGCGCCGGCGATCCTGCCCTCGCGCAGCGCCTCAAAGAGAGCCGGCTCACTGATCAGGCCACCGCGCGCCGTGTTGACGACGAAGGATGTCGGCTTCATCAGGCCGAAGCGCTCCGCATTGAGGAGATTTCGCGTCGCGTTGGTCAGCGGGCAATGCAAGCTGACGATATCGGCTTCCGCGAGCAGGCTTTCCAGATCACGATTGCCCCCGTTCCCAAACTGCGCGATCTCGCGTTGGGCATGGGGGTCGTGCATGATCACGGGCATGCCAAGCCCGGTGGCGATCCGCGCGACCTCCTGGCCGATCGCGCCGAAGCCGACAAGGCCCATCACGGTGCTGGCGATGTCCCGCCCTAGGAAACTGGGCTTCGGCCACTCGCCACCCTTCACGGCCCGATCGAGGCGAGGAATGTCCTTCAACAACGCCAGCGACAGCGCGATCGTGTGTTCGGCAACGGCGCGCGAGTTCGAGCCCATGGCGCGAATGACAGGGATATTCCGCGATGCCGCCGCGTGAAGATCGATGTTGTCGACGCCGACACCGTGCTTCGCGATGACCCTGAGCCTGGGCGAGGCGGCGATGATCGTGTCATCGACGCGGCCCTGTCGGACGATCAGCGCATCGACCTGCAGCTCGGCAACCCGCTGGGCCACGAGATCCGGCGCGGCATAGGCGGGCGAGAAGAAGACATCGACGTCATGGGCGTTGAGAAGCTGGATGGCGCCTTCGGCCAACCGGTCATGCGTGACAAGCACGCGTCTGCCACGCGTGGCGACACGGGTATCGATCATCGGTGCGTTTCCTCGTGGCGCTTTCTGTCCCCGGGTGATGCCAGGTGCCGCGCCTTCCCCAACACTATTGACCGATGGGCAGCCACTCGTATGCTGAAATAATGACATATATCGATGATCTTTCCGCATGAAACATCCGATCGACGGGGTCGAGGCGTTCATCCAGATCGCCGAGCTCGGCAGCTTCAACAAGGCGGCCGAAAAGCTGCATGTCACCCAGACCGGGCTGACGCGCCGCATCCAAAGGCTCGAGAGTCATGTCGGCCTCAAGCTGCTGGACCGCACGACCCGCACGGTGGCGCTGACGAGCATCGGCCGGGAGTTCCTGCCGGAGGCCAAGCGCATGGTCGACGAGGTCGGCCGATCCTTCGACCGGCTGAAGACGATCTCGCGCTTTTCTACAGGCGACATCGCGATCGCCTCGGTACCGTCGCTGATGTATGGGCGCCTGCCGCGCATTCTGCGGACCTATGCCGTGCAGCATCCGCATAATCGCGTCGAGATCCTCGACCGGACCAGCATCCTGGTCATCGAAGCAGTGCGCCGACGCCAGGCGGAGTTTGGCCTGCATGTGCAGCCGCCGAACCAGCCGGACCTCCATAACGAGGTCCTGGTTCGCGATCCCTTCGTCGCCTATTGCCGCACCGACCACCCGCTCGCCGGAAAAGCGGCCATAGCCTGGGCAGAACTTGCGGATTTCGACCTGATCACGCTCGGCGGCAGCAGCGGCAACAGGCTGCTCATGGAAGCCCAGCTCGCCCGCTCAGGCATCGAGGTCAGGACCAAGTTCGTCGTCGAGTACTTCTCGAGCGCGATCGGGCTGGCGTCCGAAGGTCTGGGCGTGGCGATCCTGGTCGCCTCGATCGTCGAGAACCTGCGCCCGGACCTCGCCCAGATCCCGCTGGTGGACCCCGTCATCGACCGGCCAGTCTCCGTGATCCGGCGGCACGGGGAAACGCTGACCCCGGCGGCACAGGCTCTCTATAGCCTGATCGCGCGCGACCTGGGCC
>NZ_JBFTRC010000221.1:0-16078 GCF_056399325.1 Allobosea sp. 01N443 | reverse complement strand
GCTCTCGGCGATTGGCGTGAATCTCGGCATCGGCAACCCGCTGGTCTCGCAGATCATCACGGCGACGATCGGCGCCATCGTCGTGGTGCTGCTGGCGCGTCTGATCGCCTGACATTTCCCGGTCTGGAAACTCGCGCTGTGCGAGGGCATATCCCAGCGATGACGACACGCCCGCGCACGCGCAAATCCCGTGGTCACGACCGCGTCATCCCCGATGACAAGGTCGAGGTCCTGCCTCCTGGTCGCGGCCTGCCATTGGATTGGCGGGCGCTCGCGCCGACGATCCTGCTCGGGACCGTGACGGGCTTCGTCGCCAGCCTCGTGGTGGGCGGTGGCGGGCTGATCCGTCACGCCGTTGTCGGAGTGCTCGGCATGCTGGTCGGGCAGGGGCTGGTGCGGATCACCGGCTGGCGGGTGCGGACCGGACACGCCTTTCTCGACGAGGCGGCAATGGCGGTGCTCGGCGCGATCCTCGTGGTGCTGCTGGCCAGGTTCATCGCATGACGACCGGTGCAGGCCGTCCCTGGCCTGTCCGACGGATTCATCCTGCAGGCTGACGAAAGGGACGACGGATCATGGATAGCCCCATCTACGCCGCACTCGGCACGCCCGGCTACGGCTTCTTCGCGACACTGCTGATCGGCCTGCTCGCCGGCTGGATCGCGGAGCGCATCACGTCGTCCGATCACGGCCTCTTCACCAACATGCTGGTGGGCGTGGCAGGCTCCTTCGTCGGCAGCCGCCTGGCCGAGCTGCTCGACATCCCGATCCACGGCTTCCCTCGCACCCTGGTCGCGGCCATCGCGGGCGCCTGCGTGGTGATCGTGATCTGGAACGCGTTGCGGAAACCTGCAGCCTGACGCGACCTCCGGTCAGGTTGCCGCCGGGCCTGATGCAGATTAGCTAGAGCAAATTGGCGCCTCTTGCAGGCGCCGGGTGACTGGAAACKACATGGCTCTCGTTCTCGATCTTCTGAACCGCGACCCGCGGCCCAATGTCGGCAATCCCAAGGCGGATGCCAAACCTGCGGCCGAGTTGCGCCATCCCGAGAAGCAGAAGCGCCCGGAGAATCCCGTCCTTCGCAAGCCGGACTGGATCAGGGTGAAGGCGCCCGGCTCACCGAAATGGGCAGAAACGCAGAAGATCGTGAAGGAGAACAAGCTCGTCACGGTCTGCGAAGAAGCGGGCTGCCCGAATATCGGCGAGTGCTGGGAAAAGAAGCACGCCACCTTCATGATCATGGGTGACACCTGCACGCGGGCCTGCGCCTTCTGCAACGTCAAGACAGGCGTGCCCCAGCCGCTCGACCAGGAGGAGCCGCGCAAGGTCGCCGAAGCCGTGGCCAAGCTCGGCCTCGAGCATGTCGTCATCACCTCGGTCGACCGCGATGATCTCGATGACGGTGGTGCGGAGCATTTCGCCCGCGTGATCCGCGCGATCCGCGAGGCTTCGCCCGGCACGACGATCGAAATCCTGACGCCGGATTTCCTGCGCAAGCCCGGCGCGCTCGAAGTGGTGGTCGCGGCCAAGCCGGACGTGTTCAACCACAATCTCGAAACGGTGCCCGGCAAGTACCTGAAGGTGCGCCCCGGCGCGCGCTACTTCCATTCGCTGCGCCTGCTGCAGCGTGTGAAGGAACTCGACCCCACCATCTTCACCAAGTCCGGCATCATGGTCGGTCTCGGCGAGGAGCGGAACGAGATCCTTCAGCTGATGGACGACCTGCGCTCGGCCGACGTCGATTTCATGACCATCGGCCAATACCTCGCGCCCTCGCGCAAACATCACGCGGTGATCCGCTTCGTCACGCCCGACGAATTCAAGGGTTTCGAGGCGATCGCCTATGTGAAGGGCTTCCTGATGGTGTCCTCGACGCCGCTGACGCGGTCCTCGCATCACGCGGGTGAGGATTTCGCGCGGTTGAGGGACGCCCGCGCAGCCAAGCTCGGCGGTTGAGCGCGTAGCATCTCATGCCGATGTTCAACAGCACCCGCCGGGTGAAGCACTCGCCGGAGCGGATGTTCGCGCTCGTGGCGGATGTCGAGAAATACCCCCAGTTCCTGCCGCTTTGCGAAGGCTTGGTGGTACGACGCCGGACGCCGCGCGAAGGCGGCGGCGAGGTGCTGATGGCCGACATGACGGTCGGCTACAAGGCGATCCGCGAGACCTTCACCAGTCGTGTCACGCTTGATCCTGCCAACCTGAAGATCCTTGTCGAGTATGTCGACGGCCCGTTCCGACATCTCGAGAACCGCTGGAGCTTCAAGGCGATGGACGGAGGCTGCGAGATCGCCTTCTTCATCTCCTATGAGTTCGCCAGCCGCATGCTCGGCCTGCTGATGGGTACGATGTTCGACAAGGCCTTTCGCAAGTTCGCCGAGGCTTTCGAGAGGCGGGCCGACCTGGTCTATGGCCGTGCCCGGACCACGGTCACCGATGGCTCAGCGCCGCCTGCTTGAGCATCTCGAGCGCCTCGATGACCGAGAGGCGGCGGATTTCGTCTCTCCCCTGATCGCCGAAGCGCTTTTCCCGATGCGTGGTCAACGCGGTTGACGCGCAGCCGAAATGGACGAGCCCGACGGGTTTGGCGGCGCTGCCTCCGCCCGGCCCGGCAACGCCGGTGACCGCGACGGAGAGATCGGCCTTGAGCACCGCGCGGCCGCCCTCCGCCATGGCGCGGGCAACCGGCTCGCTGACCGCACCGTAGCTGTCGATCAGCGTCGCACTCACGCCTGCCAATGCAGTCTTGGCGGCGTTCGAATAGGTCACCAGCCCGCCATTGACGACGTCCGACGAGCCCGGGATTGCGGTCAGTGCGCCCGAGACGAGCCCACCTGTGCAGGACTCGACCGTCGCGACGCTCAGTCCACGATCACGGCAGATCGTCAGAACGTCGATGGCCAGTGCGGTGATCTCGGAATCGAACATGGTGGTTGCCCCTACTCGTCGTTGGGCAGGCGCAGCGTGGCTGTTGCCAAGGCCGCCAGCCCTTCGCCGCGACCGGTAAAGCCCATGCGTTCCGATGTCGTCGCCTTGAGCCCAACCTGGTCAAGCCGCACACCCGTGACTTCGGCGATCCGCGCCCGAATCTGCTCGCGATAGGGGCCGACCTTCGGTGCCTCGCAAACGATGCTGAGATCGAGATGGTCGATCACGCCGCCGCGCCCGCTGACGCGCTCGGCGGCAAATGCGAGAAAGCGGTCGGATGAGGCCCCGCGCCATTGCGGATCGCTCGGCGGGAAATGCGTGCCGATATCGCCATCCGCCAGCGCCCCGAGAATGGCATCGGTCAAGGCGTGCAACGCAACGTCGCCGTCGGAATGGGCTCGCACACCGCGCGAGTGCGGAATGCGGACACCACCGAGCCAGACATGATCGCCATAGGTGAAGGCGTGGACATCATAGCCGGTACCGACCCGGGTGGTCAGCTGCCTGCGGAGCCTCTCTTCCGCCAGCACAAAATCCTCGGGATGCGTCAGCTTCACGTTCATGGCCTCTCCAGGGAAGGTCGTGACCGCATGGCCCGCCCATTCGATCAGGGCGGCATCGTCGGTGAGACCGGTGACAGCTGCGGCAGCTGCCGCCTCATGGGCTGCCAGCAACGAGCGGAAGGCAAAGGCCTGGGGCGTCTGCACGCTGACCAGCTGGTCGCGCGGCGGTGTCTCGATGATCTGTCCCTTGCCGTCCACACGCTTGATCGTGTCGGTGACCGGCAGGGCAGGGATAGAAGCCGAACCGCTCTGCGCGGCTTCGATTGCGCGCTCGATCAAGTTTCGGGACGCGAACGGTCTGGCTGCATCATGGACCAGCACGGTTCCCTCGAATCCTGATGCTGCCAATGCCCGCAGGCCAAGTCGCACCGAGTCCTGCCGGGTCGCGCCCCCCGTGACCGGGCCGAGCAGCTTGCCGGACGAGAAGCCTGCGACAGCATCGGCATAGCAGGCCTCATCACCGGTCCCGATGACGACCACGACATGGGATATTGCCCGCTCAGCCAGCAATGGAAGCAGGGTTCGCCGCAGGACTGGCAGGCCGGCGAGACGGCGATATTGCTTTGGCAAGTCTCCGCCGGCACGCAGGCCGCGCCCCGCCGCAACGACGAGGGCCGCCACCGACGGAAGACTTGTCACTGTTTCGGACGACACGGCAAGGCTCCAGCTAGAGCCCGGTTGATAGTCGCCGGTTATGCAATCGCCAAGTGCGGCGCGAAGCGCTGCGACCATCCGTTCCGGGCTGCGTCGATATTGCATTGCAGCATTGGTTCGAAATCCCTTGCGCTGATGCAGCAATGTCCAATAAATAGCCACAATGGATATTGCCTCAAAATCGGGCGACGAACTCTCCGGCATTGCCGGGGTTGCGATCGCCTCCCGAGCCTTTCTGGCGCCGATGTCGGGCGTCACCGACGTCGTGATGCGTCGCATCGCTGCGCGATTCGGTGCGGGGCTCGTCGTCTCAGAAATGGTCGCATCCGACGAATTCGTGCGCGGCAKCGAAGAGGCCCGGTTGCGCGCCGAGGGGGCAGGGGTCTTCCCGCATGTCGTCCAGCTTGCCGGCTGCGATCCGCACTGGCTCGGAGAGGCTGCCCGGCTGGCCGAAGCAACCGGGGCGCAGATCGTCGACATCAATATGGGCTGCCCCGCCAAGCGCGTGACGGGCGGCTGGGCCGGTTCGGCGCTGATGCGCGATCTCGACCATGCGCTTTCGCTTGTCGAGGCGGCGGTCAGTTCCGTGAACATTCCGGTGACGGTGAAAATGCGGCTCGGCTGGGATGACGCGTCCCGCAACGCGCCCGAGCTGGCGCACCGCGCCATATCCGCCGGCGCCGCGATGATCACGGTCCATGGCCGCACGCGGCAGCAATTCTACAAGGGTGTCGCCGACTGGCGCGCGATTCAGGCCGTGCGCGAAACCGGTGATTTCCCGCTCGTTGCCAATGGCGACATTCATGGCGTCGCCGATGCCGAGGCATGCCTTGAGCGCTCGGGCGCGAATTTCGTCATGGTCGGACGCGCGGCTCTGGGGCGGCCCTGGCTTGTCGGCGCGGTGGGCGACGCACTCGCCGGACGCCAGGTGACGGAGTTGAGCGCAGCACAGAAGCATGCGGTCGCGCAGGAACACTACGAGGGCCTGCTGGCCCTGCTCGGCCGCGAGCAGGGCGTGCGTCATGCCCGTAAGCATCTGGCCGCCTATGCCGATGAGGCGGTCGCAACCGGCTGCGCCCCCGACCCCGAACAACGTCGCGCGCTCTTGACCACGGATGATCCTCATCAGGCCCTGCGCGCGCTGGCTGCCTTGTTTTCCACTGAATGCAGCCGCGAGGCAGCCTGAGCGAGGACGATTGCGTATGGCGATGGCGTTTGCCGACGAGGTTGGCGATGAGCGGGATCTGACCTTGCTCGATATGGTGGAAATGCAGGCGCTGAATGTCCTGCCCATGCCGGTGCTCGTCATCGGCGAAGGGCACGGCATTCTTTACGCCAACACGGCGGCTGAAGACTTCTTCCAGTCGAGCGTGGTCGTGCTCAAGCGCCAGCGTCTCGACGATGTGATCGCCTTTGGCTCCCCCGTGCTGTCCCTGGTGGAGGATGTGCAGCGGCGCGGCGCCAGCGTCACCGAGTACCGGCTGGATCTAGGCTCGCCCCGGATCGGCATCGAGCGCATCGTCGATGTTTTTGCCTCGCCCTTGCCCAATCAGAGCGAAGCCGTCGTGCTGATGCTGCAAGAACGAACAATTGCCGAAAAAATGGACAGACAGCTGACGCATCGAGGAGCAGCCCGCTCCATCACCGCGCTCGGCGCGATGCTCGCACACGAGATCAAGAACCCGCTCTCCGGCATTCGTGGTGCGGCGCAGCTTCTTGAAGCCTCGGTGCCTGACAGCGATCGGATGCTGACCCAGCTGATCTGCGACGAGGCCGACCGGATCGTGAAGCTTGTCGAGCGTGTCGAGCTGTTTGGCGATGAACGCCCGAGTGAGCGCGGGCCGGTCAATGTCCATGACGTGCTGGACCATGTGAAACGGCTGGCCCAATCGGGCTTTGCCAGGCACATCCGCTTCAACGAGGTTTACGACCCTTCACTGCCGCCGGTCGCCGGCAACCGCGATCAGCTGGTCCAGGTTCTACTGAACCTGATGAAGAATGCGGCGGAAGCCATTGGTGAACATGCGATTGATGGCGAGATCACACTGACCACGGCCTATCGCCCCGGCATCCGCATGCAGCATGCCGGCTCGGCAAGCCGGATCGCGCTACCGCTGGAGATCGGCATCCGCGACAACGGCCCCGGCGTGCCTCACGACCTGCTGCCGCATCTGTTCGATCCCTTCGTCACCACCAAGGCTCAGGGCAGTGGCCTTGGACTTGCACTCGTAGCGAAGGTGATCGGCGACCACGGCGGAATCGTCGAATGCGAGTCTGTGCCGCGGCGCACGACATTCCGGATTCTTCTGCCCCTGCATGAAGCGCGTCCCACACGGAGCGCTTGAGGTTCACAGGATAATTGAATGCCCACCGGTAACATTCTTATCGCCGACGACGACGCCGCGATCCGCACGGTGCTCAACCAGGCCCTCGCGCGGGCCGGGTACGAGGTCCGGACGACAGGACAGGCGGCGACACTCTGGACCTGGGCAGCGCAAGGGCTGGGCGATCTCATCATCACCGATGTGGTGATGCCCGACGGGAACGCCTTCGATCTGCTGCCGCGCATCAAGCGGGTGAGACCTGACCTGCCGATCATCRTGATGAGCGCGCAGAACACCTTCATGACCGCGATCAAGGCGTCCGAGCGCGGCGCTTATGAATATCTGCCGAAGCCCTTCGATCTGAAGGAACTCGTCGCGATCGTCGGGAGAGCCCTCTCGCGGCCGCGCGGCGATGGYGGACGTGCCAATGCCGCGGCCGAGCCCGATGACATTCCGCTGATCGGCCGTTCGCCCGCCATGCAGGACGTCTACCGGGCGCTCGCGAGGCTGATGCCGATCGATCTCACCGTGATGATCAACGGCGAGTCCGGCACAGGCAAGGAGTTGGTTGCCCGCGCGCTCCACGATTACGGCAAGCGCCGCAACGGTCCCTTCGTCGCCATCAACATGGCCGCCATTCCGAAGGACCTGATCGAATCCGAACTGTTCGGCCATGAGAAGGGCGCCTTCACCGGCGCACTCACCCGCTCTTCCGGCCGCTTCGAGCAAGCCGAGGGCGGCACGCTCTTCCTCGACGAAATCGGCGACATGCCGATGGAGGCCCAGACGCGGCTCCTGCGAGTGCTGCAGCAGGGCGAATACACGACGGTCGGTGGACGCACGCCGATCAGGACGAATGTCCGGATCGTGGCGGCGACCAACAAGGATTTGCGTATCTCGATCGCGCAGGGACTGTTCCGCGAGGATCTGTTCTTCCGGCTCAACGTCGTGCCGATCAGGCTGCCGCCGCTGCGCGAGCGGGTCGAAGACATTCCGGATCTCGTTCGGCACTTCTTCTCGCTGGTCGAGAAGGAAGGGTTGCCGCGCAAGCAGATCGATTCGGAAGCGATGGACGTGATGCGGCGCTATCGCTGGCCGGGCAATGTCCGCGAACTGGAAAATCTCGTCCGGCGCCTCGCTGCCCTCTATCCACAGGAGACGATCACCGCACCGATCGTCGAGGCCGAACTGCAGCCGGCCTCCGCAACCTCGAGCTTCGCCCATAGCTCGGGGCCGGAGCGGGCGGAGACCTTGTCCGGTTCGGTCGAGCGTCATCTCGGTCAGTATTTCGGCGGGTTCGGCGACAATATCCCGCCACCCGGCCTCTATCACCGTATCTTGCGCGAGGTCGAACCGCCATTGATCGCCGCTGCGCTTGCCGCAACCCGCGGCAACCAGATCCGCGCAGCCGAGCTGCTCGGGCTCAATCGCAACACCCTGCGCAAGAAGATTCGGGAACTCGACATGCAGGTGGTCCGCTCGCCACGCTGAGCCTTTGTAAGGCGGGGCAGCGGTTTCCTGCCTTTCATATGTCATATTTTGACAACACCGTTGCGGCGGCGCATCAGTGCGCCGAGCCGGGCACCCTTGCGTCCGGCTTTCGCGGAGTTGTTGAGACAGAGTGACCGCCTCCATCAGCGATATCAGGATCACGCCGCGTGGCGAGGATACGCCGCGACGCGTCTCGGGCTGGCTCGGGGCCCTCGTCGTCGTGTTCGCGCTCGTCTCGGCACTGGTGACGTTCCTCGTCCTGTCCGGCGCGACTCCCATCGTGCCGGTGCACGAGGTCGTCATCGGCGTCTTCGTGCTCAACGGCTTCCTGATCCTGCTGCTGCTGATCATCGTCGCATTCGAGACGGCGGTGCTGATCCGGGCAAGGCGTGCCGGGGCTGCGGCYGCCGGGTTGCATGTCCGCATCGTCGGCCTGTTCAGCATCATTGCCGCCTTGCCGGCGGTGCTCGTGGCGGTGATCGCGACCGTTACCATCGAACGCGGCCTCGAGCCCTGGTTCTCGGATCGGATGCGCGATGCCATCTTCAAATCGGGAGCCGATCTGCGTGCTGCCCTCGACCGGGCGCATCTTCGGCGCGCTGGTCAAGCTGCCGACCTACGACAACGCTTTCCTCTATGTCGCCCGTGAGGTGAACCCGCTCGCCGTCGAGTTTCCGGCCGTCGCCCGTGGCGCCGCCGTCGAGTATCTCTCGATCGATGCACGCCGGAAGGGCGTGCAGATCGCCTTTGCCTCGATGTATGCCCTGATCGCCGTCATCCTGCTGCTTTCGGCGATCTGGATCGGACTCAGTTTCGCCAACGGGCTCGTGGCGCCGATCCGACGCATGATCCACGCGACCGACCAGGTCTCCAGCGGCAATTTCTATGTCCAGGTCCCGATACGACGATCGGAGGGCGACCTTGCCCATCTCGGTGAAACCTTCAACAAGATGACGGCGGAGCTGCGCCGGCAGCGCGACGGGCTGGTCACGGCCAGCGAAGTTATCGATCGACGACGGCGCTTCACCGAAACGGTCCTGTCGGGTGTATCCTCCGGCGTGCTCGGCCTCGATGCCGACGGCCACATCACCATCATGAACCGCTCGGCGGAGATACTGCTTGGCGCTGGCGGCCGCTTGCTGGGCGAGCCGATCGGTCAGGTCGCCCCCGAAATCGCAGGATTCGTTGCCGAAGCGCTGCATAATCGGCAGAGACAAAGCTCCGGTCAGATTGCGATCACGCGTGCCGGCCATGACCGCATGGTCAATGTCCGCGCCGTGCGTGAAGGCGAGGGAGCTGGCGCAGGTCTTGTCGTGACGCTGGATGACATAACCGATCTGGTCTCGGCGCAGCGCACGGCGGCTTGGGCCGACGTCGCACGGCGCATTGCCCATGAAATCAAGAATCCGCTGACACCAATCCAGCTCTCGGCCGAGCGCATCCGGCGCAAGTTCGGGCGCGTGATCGTCGACGACAAGGAGATCTTCGAGCAATGCACGGCGACGATCGTGCGCCAGGTCGAGGATATCCGGCGCATGGTCGACGAGTTCTCCTCCTTTGCGCGCATGCCGAAGCCCTCGTTGGAGCGTGAGGACATCGTCGAGACGGTGCGCCAGATCGTCTTCCTGATGCGTGTCGGCAATCCGGAGCTGACGCTGTCGGAGGATCTGCCGGCGGAGCCTGTTCTGGCGCAGTTCGACCGCCGGCTGATGTCCCAGGCGCTCACGAATGTCATCAAGAACGCCACCGAAGCGATCGAAGCCTTGCCGATGGACCAACGCGGCCCCGGCAGGATCGATGTCTCTTTCCAGCGTCGCGACGATGGCTTGATCATCGTCGACGTCATCGATAACGGCAAAGGCCTGCCCATCGATCAGCGCCAGAAGCTGCTAGAACCCTATATGACGACACGCGAGGGCGGCACCGGGCTCGGTCTCGCGATCGTCGGCAAGATCCTCGAGGACCATGGCGGGGGCATCGAACTGCTCGACCGACCGGACGTCCATGAAGGCGGACGCGGCGCGCGCGTCAGGCTCTGGTTCCCCGAAGCCGGGCCGGAGCAGCAACCCGATGATGCCGAAGCCGGTGGCAAGCCCGCCGATATCGCCATGAACAAGCAGAACGGAACTCAGGAATGAGCGCTGACATTCTGGTCGTAGACGACGAAGTCGACATCCGGGAACTGGTTTCCGGCCTGCTCGAGGACGAGGGCTACCGCACGCGCAAGGCGGGATCGGCGGACGAGGCTCTGGCGGCGATCGCGGCCCGCCGGCCGAACCTGGTCTTTCTCGACATCTGGCTGCAGGGCAGCCGGCTCGACGGCTTGCAGGTGCTCGACCTGATCAAGGAGAGTCATCCGGACCTTGCGGTGGTGATGATCTCCGGTCACGGCAACATCGAAACCGCGGTGTCCGCCATCAAGAGCGGTGCCTATGACTTCATCGAGAAGCCGTTCAAGGCCGACCGGCTGATCCTGGTCGCCGAGCGCGCGCTCGAAGCGTCGCGACTGCGGCGCGAAGTGCGCGAACTGAAGACGCGCTCGGTGCAGGCAAGCCGGATCGTCGGCAAGTCGACCGTCGTCAACCAGTTGCGCCAGACCATCGACCGCGTCGCGCCCACCAATGCGCGCGTGTTGATCACCGGCGAGCCCGGATGCGGCAAGGAGCTGGCCGCCCGGACCCTGCACGAGGCCTCCAGCCGGTCGACCGGCCCCTTCATCGTCATCAACGCAGCGACGATCACGCCGGAAACGATGGAGGAGGAGCTCTTTGGCGTCGAGGGCGGGGAGGGCCGCTCCCGCCGGGTCGGGGCGCTCGAGGAAGCTCATGGCGGTTCGCTCTATATCGACGAAATCGGCGACATGCCGCGAGAGACGCAGAACCGTATCCTGCGCGTTCTCGTCGATCAGAATTTTCAGCGCGTCGGCGGCGCGACGCGCGTCCATGTCGACGTCCGCATCATTTCATCGACCAGCCGCGATCTCGCCCAGTTGATCGCCGACGGGCGCTTCCGCGAGGATCTCTATCATCGGCTGAGCGTGGTGCCGGTGCGCGTGCCGTCACTCTCCGAGCGGCGCGAGGACGTGCCAGAACTGATCGAGTTCTTCATGGACCAGATCTCGGTCGCGACCGGCCTGCCGAAGCGCAGAATCGGCGGCGACGCGATGGCGGTTCTGCAGTCGCATGAATGGCCTGGTAACGTCCGCGAACTGCGCAACAATGTCGAACGGCTGATGATTCTGACCAAGGGGGATCCGAGCGCCGACATCACCATCGAGATGCTGCCCGCCGAGGTGGGCGCCATGGTGCCGACGACGCCGTCGGGGTCTGGCGGCGAACGCTTGATGAGCCTGCCACTGCGCGATGCGCGCGAGATTTTCGAGCGCGAGTATCTGATCGCACAGATCGCTCGCTTCTCCGGAAATATCTCACGCACGGCCGAATTTATCGGCATGGAGCGCTCAGCCCTGCACCGCAAGCTGAAGTCGCTCGGGGTCGGCTGACGGAGAGGCAGGCGCGATCTGCATGTGCGCCTGCGTCGAACGCAGGACTTTCTGCTGCGCACGCCTGTCGAACCACTTGCATTGCAGCATATGCACGCGGTCTAATGACCTATCGGTGTTCCGAAATGCCCCGGCGCTCGGCCGGACGCTGAACGGAACGAATTGGATCGCCAACGCAACCCGAAGCGCGATCCCAACAACAGGGGCTGAACATGGCCGCAGAGCGGGCTCAAAACCTTCAGGACACCTTCCTCAACCACGTCCGCAAGCAGAAAATTCCGCTGACGATTTTCCTCGTCAACGGCGTGAAGCTGCAGGGCGTCGTCACCTGGTTCGACAATTTCTGCGTGCTGCTCCGTCGCGACGGACATTCGCAGCTCGTCTACAAGCATGCCATCTCGACGATTATGCCCGGCCATCCGGTTCAGCTCTTCGAGCCTGAGGAAACGGACAAGGCCTGAGGCCGTGGCAGGGCGCTCGGGCACGGACGACGTACCGGCCGGGGTGAAGCCACTCGACGAGATCGAGCGCGACATCGCGGCCAATACCCGTGCCTTCGTCATCGGCCCTTACCTGCAGCGCCGCGGCGCGGCGGCGGATGCAAATCAACGCTCCTTCGCCGCGCGGCTGGACGAGGCGGTGGGACTTGCGGCTGCGATCGATCTTTTCGTGGTGGAGCCCATCTCTGCGCTGCTGACGGCGCTGAGACCGGCGACTTATCTGGGCAAGGGCAAGGTCGAAGAGATCGCCGAGCGCATCACCAACGAGGAGATCGGCCTCGTCGTGATGGATTGCGCGCTGTCGCCGGTGCAACAGCGCAATCTTGAAAAGGCCTGGGGCTGCAAGGTCATCGACCGAACCGGCCTGATCCTTGAGATCTTCGGACGGCGCGCCCGCACCAAGGAGGGCGCGCTGCAGGTCGAACTCGCCCACCTCAATTACCAGAAGAGCCGCCTGGTGCGGTCCTGGACCCACCTGGAACGCCAGCGTGGCGGCTTCGGCTTCCTTGGTGGTCCCGGCGAGACGCAGATCGAGGCCGACCGGCGCGTCATCCAGGAGCGGATGACCAAGATCGAGCGCGATCTCGATACAGTGAAACGTACTCGCTCACTGCATCGTGCCAGCCGGAAACGCGTGCCTTACCCGGTTGTTGCGCTGGTTGGCTACACCAACGCTGGAAAGTCGACGCTGTTCAATCGACTGACCTCGGCCGACGTCCTGGCCCAGGACATGCTGTTTGCGACGCTCGACCCGACCGCGCGCGCAATCAAGCTGCCGCATGGTGCCCKCATCATGCTCTCTGACACCGTCGGCTTCATCTCGGACCTGCCGACCCAGCTCATCGCGGCCTTCCGGGCCACGCTTGAGGATGCGATCGAAGCCGATGTGCTGCTGCATGTGCGCGACCTCGCTCATGACGATACGCAGGCCCAGGCTGCCGATGTGCAGGCCATCCTGAGGGACCTCGGCATCGATCCCGATGATGGACAGCGGGTCGTCGAGGTCTGGAACAAGGCCGACCTGCTTGTCGGAGACGAGCACGACCGGCAGCTTGCGCTGGCAGAGCTCAGGCCGGTTGCGTCACGCCCCGTCCTGGTTTCAGCTTTGACGGGCGAAGGCGTTGACCGCCTGACCGACGCGATCGAAACCCGCATCGCGCGCAGCCGGCCGGTCTACCGGCTCACGCTCGAGCCCGGCGACGGCAAGTCGCTTGCCTGGCTGCACAGCAATGGCGAGGTCCTCAGCCGCGAGGATGCGGAGGACGGCGCTCTCGCCTTGACCGTGCGGCTCCCGCCAGAGCGGGAAGGGGCGTTTGGGGCGCGTTTTCCCCAGGCAGAACGCCAAGGTTAGACCACCGGACCGGATATCACATCGGGTCTGGTGATCTGACCTTCCGTATTTGCATCGGCCTTGCCGAAAACCGCAATCCACCTTTCGGGCCGACGCTCTAGCCAGCGCCGGCCTTCGCCTTTTCCATCCGCTTTACCGCCTGCCAGAGCGCTTCCAGCTCGTCGAGCGTCGCATCCTTCGCATCCCGGCCCTCGGCGGCAAGGGCGTCTTCGATCCCCCGGAACCGGCGTTCGAACTTGATGTTGGCCGCGTTGAGGCACCCTTCGGGGTCGGCATCGACATGACGCGCCAGATTGGCAACGACGAAGAGCAGGTCTCCGATCTCCTCCCGGATGGCCTCCTTGCTGCCGCCGGCAAGGGCCTCCTCGATCTCCGCCGTTTCCTCGCGGATCTTGTCCAGAACGAGCCTGGCATCGTTCCAGTCGAATCCGACGGTCGAGGCCTTGGCCTGGAGCTTCCAGGCGCGGGTGAGAGCGGGYAATGTATGGGGAACGCCGGCGAGAACACCCCTGTCCTCGCTGGCCTCGGGCAGCCCGGAAGCGCGGTGGGCTGCGGCCTTGGCGGCCTTCTCCTGCGCCTTGATTCGGTGCCAGAGCGCCTTGACCTCGGCCGGCGAGAGGTCTCGCACATCGCCGAAGACATGCGGGTGGCGGCGGATCAGCTTGCTGGTGATCGCCTCGACCACATCGGGAAAGGAGAAGGAGCCCTCTTCCTCGGCCATGCGCGAATGGAAGACCACCTGCAGCAGCAGATCCCCGAGTTCGTCCTTGAGATCGATCTTGTCGCCGCGCGCGATCGCGTCGGCGACCTCATAGGCCTCCTCGACCGTATAAGGGGCGATYGAAGCAAAGTCCTGCTCCAGATCCCAGGGGCAGCCGGTGCCGGGCGTCCTTAGCGCCACCATGATTTGGATCAGCCGGGCAATATCGCGAGAGGGCTTCAACGCTGCAATTCTCCGGAGGTTGAGCTACCGTCCTCCCATGATTCAAGTCACCCCGTCCATTACCCTCGACGAGAGCGAGCTCGAGGAGAGTTTCGTGCGCTCCTCCGGGCCAGGAGGACAGCACGTCAACAAGGTATCGAGTGCAGTCCAGTTGAAGTTCGATGCGCGCCGATCTCCGTCCCTGCCGAATGATGTGGCGATCCGGCTGATGAAGATCGCGGGCAGCAGGCTGACGCAGGACGGCGTCATCGTCATCGTCGCCCAGGCGCAGAGGAGCCAGAAGCGCAATCGCGAGGAGGCGTTGGAGCGCCTGCTGGACATGATCCGCGAGGCCGCGGTCCGCCCCGAAACACGCCGGCCGACCAAGCCGACAAAGGCATCGAAGGAGCGCCGCCTGCAAAGCAAGGACCGGCGCTCATCAATCAAGTCGGCACGATCGAAACCTGGTCTGGACTAGAATGAGCAGTGCCAATGGGGCCGGCGCCCCGCACAGCGCCGGTCCGCGCAAACCGCCACGGCGGATCAGCGCCGATTATCTGCAGCGAGCGGCGATGCATTATCTTGAGCGCTACTCGGCCCCTGCCGGGCAGTTGCAGCGCGTCCTTCAACGCAAGGTGATGATGAGTTGCCGTCACCATGGCGACGAACCCCGATCCTTCGCCGCACTTATCGATGAAACGGTGGCGCGCTGCGTTGCGGCAGGGCTGGTCGATGACAAGCGCTTTGCGGAAGGACGGGCGGCAACATTGCGCCGAAAGGGGCAGTCCGCCCGCGCCGTTGCCGCGCGACTTGCGGCCAAGGGCGTCGGACGCGAGCTGGTCGCGGAGGTGAGCCGCGCCACCGAGGATGAGGAACTGGCTGCGGCGCGGATCGCCGCCCGACGCAAGCGGCTTGGGCCCTGGAGCCGCAGGGACCGTGCCGAGAACCGCCAGAAGGATCTCGCGGCGCTCGCCCGGGCTGGCTTTACGATGACAATCGCCCGCGCCGTGATCGACGGCGCGGGCGACGAAGGCTGAACGCCATTTCCGGGAAGGGCGCTTCAGTCGAGCTTGATCTTGGCGTCTTCGACCACCTTGCCCCAGCGAGCCACTTCCGCTGTGACGAACTTGCCGAAATCGGCTCCGTAGATCGCAGGAATCGTGGAGCCGTTCTTCTTCCAGGCTTCGGTGATCATCGGAGCCTTCAGCGCCTTCTCGATCTCGCCGCGCATGCGCGTCACGATGTCGTCCGGCGTGTTCTTCGGCGCCCAGATGGCGTACCAGGTCGCGACCTCGTAGCCGTCAAGGCCGGCCTGCTTGGCGGTCGGCACGTCCGGAATGGCATCCGAGCGCGCCGGGGCGGCGACCGCCAGGGCACGCAGCGCACCGCTTTGCACCTGTGCGGCCGAGGAGCCAAGCCCATCGAACATCACATCGACCTGGCCAGCGACCAGATCCTGCATCGCGGGTCCGGCGCCGCGGTAGGGAACATGGGTCAGGTTGGTCTTGGTGACGAGCTTGAAGAGTTCACCTGCAAGATGGTGCGTCGTGCCGTTTCCGGCTGATGCGTAGTTGAGTTTGTCCGGATTTTTCCTGGCGTAGTCGATCAGCTCGGCCAGCGTCTTGGCCTGGACCTTGCCCGGATGGACGACGACGACCTGGGGCGGCTGGGCGATGACCCCAACCGGAACAAAATCGGTCTGGATATTGTAGTCGAGCTTCGGATAGAGCGCAGGCGCAATCGCATGATGCGCGGCCCCAACGAAGAAGGTGTAGCCATCCGGAGCCATCCGCGCCGCTGCCGAAGCGCCCACGGTGCCGCCGGCGCCACCACGATTGTCGAT